>NZ_JBFACE010000011.1:0-218768 GCF_040640655.1 Streptomyces sp. NPDC021749
CTGCTACGACCCCGCCATCCACCAAGCCAACGACAAGATCAACATGGCCGCCGACACGCCCTTGGCGGCATAGGGGTTGACTCAGGAAACTCATGCCCTGCTCCCCCCGCCCTCGTCCAGCCCCTCCTGTTCCCGCTGGGTGAGGCGGGTGCGCTGCTCCTGGAGCTCGTGCTGGTGCTCGACGGCCTCCAGGCGGTCGGCCTCCAGCAGTTCGTGGACGTTGTTCATCAGCGTCTCCATGTCGACCACGCCGATGTACTCGCCGCGCCGCCCGGTGACCGCGACCCGGCCCGCGTTGTCGGTGAGCACCGCCTCCAGGGCGTCCCGCAGCGTCGCGTCCCGGGTGACGGTGTCGGTGACCAGGGTGCCGGCCCGCGCCAGGGTCTCCGTGGCGCGGGCGAGGTCGCTGCGGCGCAGCCATTTGTACGGGCGGCGGTTGCGGTCCAGCAGCAGCAGTTCGTGCTGCGTCCCGGACCGCAGCCGGTCGAAGATCGACTCCAGCGGGTCGTCGATCCCGGCGGTGGGGAAGTCCACCACGCCCACGTCCCGTACGCGGGTGAGGTTCAGGCGTTTCAACGCGGCCCCGGCGCCCACGAAGCCGGACACGAAGTCGTCCGCCGGGTTGGTGAGGATCGCCTCGGGGGTGTCGAACTGCGCGATGTGCGAGCGCTCCCGAAGGACCGCGATGCGGTCGCCGAGCTTGATGGCCTCGTCGAAGTCGTGGGTGACGAAGCAGATGGTCTTGTGCAGCTCGTGCTGGAGCCGGATCAGCTCGTCCTGGAGGTGGTCGCGGGTGATCGGGTCGACCGCGCCGAACGGCTCGTCCATCAGCAGCACCGGCGGGTCGGCGGCCAGCGCCCGGGCCACCCCGACCCGCTGCTGCTGCCCGCCGGAGAGCTGGCGCGGATAGCGGTCGTGGAATTCGCCGGGGTCCAGCCCGACCAGGTCGAGCATCTCCTCGACCCGGCTCTTGGTCCGGCTCTTCGACCAGCCGATCATCTTCGGGACCAGCGCGATGTTCTGGGCGACGGTCATGTGCGGGAACAGGCCGGACGCCTGGATGGCGTAGCCGACCGTGCGGCGCAGCTTGACCGGGTCGATGTCGGTGACGTCCTCGTCGCCGATCCGGATCCGGCCCGAGGTCGGCTCGATCAGCCGGTTGATCATCTTCAGGGTGGTGGACTTGCCGCAGCCGGACGGCCCCACGAAGATCACCGTCTCGCCGGCCTTGATCTCCATGGAGACGTCCTCGACCGCCGGGGCGGGGTTGCCCGGGTAGGTCTTGGTGAGGTTCTCCAGCCGGATGTTCGCGCCGGAGGCGGCGGGCGCCGCCGGCTGGTCGGTCGTCTCAGGCACGGATCCCCCTGGAGATGGTCAGGCGTCCGATCAGGACGTACGCGGCGTCGAAGAGGAGCGCGAGCACGGCGATGCCGACCGTGCCGGCCAGTACCTGGTTGAGCGAGTTGGCGCTGCCCAGCGACGCGATCCCGCGGAAGATCTCGTTGCCCAGGCCCGGCCCGGAGGCGAACGCGGCGATCGCGGCGATGCCCATCAGCATCTGCGTGGCGACCCGGATGCCGGTGAGGATCGGCGGCCAGGCCAGCGGGAGTTCGACCCGGAACAGCCGGGCGGCCCGCGACATTCCGATGCCCTTGGCCGCGTCCACCAGCGCCGGATCCACCCCGCGCAGCCCCACGATGGCGTTGCGGACCACCGGCAGCAGCCCGTACAGGGTCAGGGCGATCACCGTCGGGGCGACGCCCAGGCCGACGATCGGGATCAGCAGACCGATCAGGGCCAGCGAGGGGATGGTCAGGACCGTGGCGGTGGTGGTCGTGGCGAGCGAGCCCGCCCAGTCGCTGCGGTAGGTCACCACGCCGAGGAACACCCCCAGCAGGGTGGCGATCACCATGCACTGGAACACCGCGCTGGCGTGCTGATACGCATCCGTCAGCAGCTGGGCGTGCCGGGTGCTGACGTACTCCCAGAAGCTCACCGTCGCTCTCCTCGCTCGGTCAGTCTCCCGATGCCTGCTTTACCAGCGGGATGATCCGCAACGGAACCGGATTTTCCATCACGATCGCCGTAGAGGCCCGCACAATGCCATCAAAGCCCACAACCAGATCGATCACCCGCTGCAGATCGGCGTTGGAGCGGGCGACGAGCCTGCAGAGCATGTCCCCGTGTCCCGTCGTTGTATGCAGCTCCAGCACCTCGGGAACGGTGGTCAAGTGGGCCCGCACGTCATTTCCTTGGCCCTGTTTGATCTCCAGGGTGGCGAACGCGGTGACCGGATAACCGAGGGCCGCCGGGTCCACCTCCGGTCCGAAGCCGCGGATCACTCCATTCGACTGAAGCCGGTCGAGCCGGGCCTGCACCGTCCCGCGCGCCACCCCCAGCCGCCGGGACGCCTCCAGCACCCCGATCCGCGGCTCCACGGCGAGCAGCTCCAGCAGCGCCCCGTCAAGATGATCGATCGCCAATGTTCGCTCCCTCGGTTTCGATGGTCATCATGTACAGATAGCCCGGCGTGTTCGCGCGATTGCTATACATAGTGCCCAGCGGTTCCACAAACTATTGCGCATCTTGTGGATCGGAGGGACTCTGCGGCCATGGCAGACACCACGATGCACACCCAGCCCACCACCCCCCGCTCGGCCCGGCAGGCGGACCCCTTCCCGGTCAAGGGGATGGACGCGGTCGTCTTCGCCGTAGGGAACGCCAAGCAGGCCGCGCACTACTACTCCACCGCCTTCGGCATGAAGCGGGTCGCCTACTCCGGACCGGAGAACGGCAGCCGCGAGACCGCGAGTTACGTGCTCGAATCCGGCGGCGCCCGGTTCGTGTTCACCTCCGTCGTCAAGCCCGTCACGGAGCGGGGCCGCTTCCTCGCCGGCCACGTCGCCG
Organism: Streptomyces sp. NPDC021749; assembly: GCF_040640655.1. Classification (NCBI taxonomy): domain Bacteria; kingdom Bacillati; phylum Actinomycetota; class Actinomycetes; order Kitasatosporales; family Streptomycetaceae; genus Streptomyces; species Streptomyces sp. NPDC021749. The sequence goes on from NZ_JBFACE010000011.1 coordinate 2,908, forward strand.
CCCACGGCGACGGCGTCGTCGACCTCGCCATCGAGGTGCCCGACGCCCGGGCCGCCTACGAGTACGCCGTCGCGCACGGCGCCAAGGGCCTCGAAGAGCCCTACGAGCTCAAGGACGAGCACGGCATCGTCGTCCTCGCGGCCATCGCCACCTACGGCGAGACCCGGCACACCCTCGTCGAGCGCACCGGCTACGACGGCCCCTACCTGCCCGGCTACGTCGCCGCCGACCCGGTCGTCGAGCCCCCGCAGAAACGGTTCTTCCAGGCGGTCGACCACTGCGTCGGCAACGTCGAACTCGGCCGGATGAACGAGTGGGTCGCCTTCTACAACAAGGTCATGGGCTTCACCAACATGAAGGAGTTCGTCGGCGACGACATCGCCACCGAATACTCCGCCCTGATGTCCAAGGTCGTCGCCGACGGCACCAAGAAGGTCAAGTTCCCGATCAACGAACCGGCCATCGCCAAGAAGAAGTCCCAGATCGACGAATACCTGGAGTTCTACGGCGGCCCCGGCGTCCAGCACATCGCGCTGGCCACCAACGACATCGTCAGCACCGTCCGGCAGATGCGCGCCGCCGGCGTCGAATTCCTCGACGTGCCCGACTCCTACTACGACACCCTCGGCGAATGGGTCGGCGACACCCGCGTCCCCATCGAGGAACTGCGCGAACTGAAGATCCTCGCCGACCGCGACGAGGACGGCTACCTGCTGCAGATCTTCACCAAGCCCGTCCAGGACCGCCCGACCGTCTTCTTCGAGATGATCGAACGGCACGGCTCCCTCGGCTTCGGCAAGGGCAACTTCAAGGCCCTCTTCGAGGCCATCGAGCGCGAACAGGCCAAGCGCGGCAACCTCTGACGCCCGCCCGTCCGCCCGTCCGCCCGCCCGTCCGTCGCCGGAAGAACGGCGCGGCGCGCCGGCCCCTGGCCGGGCCCCGTGGGCCGTACACGATCTTCCGTGTAGGGCCCACGGATGCGAGGCTTACCGCATGGACCTCATCGGACACCTGCGCGCCGGGCTCCCCGCCGAAGCCCTCCTCACCGACCCCGAGGTGACCGGCTCCTACGCCCGCGACATGGCCAACTTCTGCGCGGCGGGCAAGCCCGCCGTCGTCGTCCTGCCGCGCACCGTCGAGCAGGTCCAGCACGTCATGCGGACGGCCACCGCCCTCGGCGTGCCCGTCGTCCCCCAGGGCGCCCGCACCGGCGTGTCCGGCGCCGCCAACGCCACCGACGGCTGCATCGTGCTGTCCCTGGTGAAGATGGACCGCATCCTGGAGATCAACCCCGCCGACCGGCTCGCCGTCGTCGAACCCGGGGTCATCAACGCCGTCCTCTCCCGCGCCGTGAACGAACACGGCCTCTGCTACCCGCCGGACCCCTCCAGTTGGGAGATGTGCACGATCGGCGGCAACATCGGCACCGCCGCCGGCGGCCTGTGCTGCGTCAAGTACGGCGTCACCGCCGAGTACGTCCTCGGCCTCGACGTCGTCCTCGCCGACGGCCGCCTGCTGACCACCGGCCGCCGCACCGCCAAGGGCGTGGCCGGCTACGACCTCACCCGGCTCTTCGTCGGCTCCGAGGGCAGCCTCGGCGTCGTCGTCCGCGCCACCCTCGCCCTCAAGCCCGACCCGCCCCAACAGCTCGCCATGGTCGCCGAGTTCGCGTCCGTGGCGGCCGCCGGACGGGCCGTCTGCGAGATCATGGCCCGCGGCCACGCCCCCTCCCTGCTGGAACTGATGGACCGCACCAGCATCCGCGCCGTCAACGACATGGCGCAGATGGGCCTGCCCGAATCCACCGAGGTGCTGCTGCTGGCCGCCTTCGACACCCCCGACCCGTCCGCCGACCTCGCCGCCGTCGGCGCGCTGTGCGAGGAGGCCGGCGCCACCCAGGTCGTCCCCGCCGAGGGCGCCGCCGAGTCCGACCTGCTGCTGCAGGCCCGCCGGCTCGCCTTCACCGCCCTGGAACGCCTCAAGCCCGCCATGCTCATCGACGACGTGTGCGTCCCCCGCTCCCAGCTCGCCGCCATGCTGCAGGGCACCACCGCCATCGCCGACGCCTACGGCCTCACCATCGGCGTCTGCGCCCACGCCGGCGACGGCAACACCCACCCCCTGGTCTGCTTCGACCCGGCCGACCCCGACGAGGAGCGGCGCGCCCACGCGTCCTTCGACGAGATCATGGCGCTCGGCCTGCGCCTGGGCGGCACCATCACCGGCGAACACGGCGTCGGCCTGCTGAAGAAGGACTGGCTCGCCCGCGAACTCGGCCCCGTCGGAATGGAGTTGCACCGCAGCATCAAGCAGGTCTTCGACCCCCAGGGCATTCTCAACCCCGGCAAACTGTTCTGACCGGCAAGGGGGTTGCACCCCTGTCGTGCCCATGCCGCCCGCCCCGGCCGTAGAGTTCCCGCCATGGAAAACCTGCTTCCCGGCATAGCCCTCGTCGTCCTCGCCCTCGCCGTGGTGTCCTCCTCCACCGACCGCCGCTCCAAAACACTGGAGCGGCGCCTCACCCGCCTGGAACACAAGGTGGACCTGCTCCTCGCCCACGCCGGCATCGAGGAGCCGCAGGACCCCCGCCTGGCCGAGATCGACGAACTGCTGGCGCAGGGCAAGAAGATCCAGGCGATCAAGCTCCACCGCGAGGTGACCGGCGCCGGACTCGCCGAGGCCAAGGAAGCGGTCGAACGCCGGATCCGGTGACGCCCGACGGGCGGATCCGGTGACGCCCGACGGGCGGACGCGGAGACGGCCCGCCGTACGGAGGCGGCCCGCCCGCGGGCGTACCGCGCACGTCCCGACGGGCCCACCCGGCACGGCAGACGCACGCGCGCCCGTCCCGCGGGCGGATGCGGGGACGGCCCCGTGGGCAGAGGATGGCCAGAAGGGGCCCGGGCCCCGCGGCCCGTCCCGCGGCCCGTACCGGGCCGCCCCGCCCACCACAGGGAGCGAGAGCCGATGGCAGCGACCCCAGCGACCCCGGCCGCCGACGAGGCCTACGACGTCATCGTGCTCGGCGCCGGACCCACCGGCGAGAACCTCGCCGACCGCGCCCACGCAGCCGGTCTGAGCGCCGTCATCGTCGAGAGCGAACTGGTCGGCGGCGAATGCTCCTACTGGGCCTGCATGCCCAGCAAGGCCCTGCTCCGCCCGGTCACCGCACGCTCCGAGGCCCGCCGCGTCCCCGGCCTCCAGGACGCCGTCGGCGGCCCCCTGGACACCCCCGCCGTCCTCACCCGCCGCGACGCCGTCGCCGCCCACTGGAAGGACGACGGACAGGTCCGCTGGCTCGACTCGGCCGGCATCGACCTCGTCCGCGGTCACGGCCGGCTCGCCGGCCCCCGCCGCGTCGTCGTCGACCGCGAGCGCACCCTGACCGCCCGGCACGCCGTCGCGGTCTGCACCGGCAGCCGCCCGGTCCTCCCGCCCGTCCCCGGCCTCGCTGAGGCCCGCCCCTGGACCAGCCGCGACGCCACCAGCTCCAAAGCCGTACCCGGCCACCTCGTCGTGGTCGGCGGCGGCGTCGTCGGCGTCGAGATGGCCACCGCCTGGCGCGCCCTGGGCGCCTCCGTCACGCTCCTGGTCCGCGGCGACGGACTGCTGCCCCGCATGGAACCCTTCGCCGGCCACCTCGTCGCCGCCTCACTCACCGAGGCCGGCGTCGACCTGCGCACCGGCGTCGAGGTCCGCGAGGTCCGCCGGGAGACCCCCGGCGGCCCGGTCACCGTCGCCCTCGACACCGAGGACGAGATCGTCGCCGACGAACTGCTCGTCGCCACCGGCCGCGCCCCGCGCACCGACGACATCGGCCTGGAAACCGTCGGCCTGGACCCCGGCTCCTGGTTCGACGTCGACGACAGCTGCCGGGTGAGCGGCGTGACCGGCGGCTGGCTCTACGGCGTCGGCGACGTCAACCGCCGCGCCCTCCTGACCCACCAGGGCAAATACCAGGCCAGGATCGCCGGCGCCGCCATCACCGCCCGCGCCCGCGGCGTCCCCATCCTGGAATCCGACCCCTGGGGCGCCCACGCCGCCACCGCGGACACCCGCGCCGTCCCCCAGGTCGTCTTCAGCGACCCCGAAGCCGCCTCGGTCGGCCTGACCGCCGCCGCGGCCGAACGCGCCGGACACCGCTTCCGCGTGGTCGACCAGGACCTGGGCGCGGTCGCCGGGGCCTTCCTGTACGCCGACGGCTACCGCGGCCGCGCCCGCATGGTCGTCGACCTGGACCGCGAGGTGCTGCTCGGCGCCACCTTCGTCGGCCCGGGCGTCGGCGAACTGCTGCACTCGGCAACCGTCGCGGTGGCCGGCGAGGTCCCCATCGAGCGGCTGTGGCACGCGGTGCCCGCCTACCCGACCATCAGCGAGGTGTGGCTGCGGCTGCTGGAGACCTACCGCGGCTGACCGGCCGGCCCTACGCCCCCGGCCCCTGCGACTCGTCCGGCGACCAGCCGGACGACTCGCCGCCCGGCCGCAGCTCGTCCCGGGACGCCATCGCGAACAGCTCGCTCAGCCCCTTGTCCAGGCCCAGAAGCCCCTGCTCCGCCCCCGGCGGCACCACCCGAAGGGTGCGCTCCAGCCACGCCGACACCGCCGTCGCCGGCGCCTCCAGCAGCGCCTCCCCGTCCGGCGAGTCCAACGCCATGCACACCAGGCTCCGGCCGTCCACCTTCACCGGCCACACCCGCACATCGCCCTCGCCGCACGGCCGGAACACGCCCTCCACGAGCAACTCCCGGGCGAACGTCCAGGTCACCGGCGCGTCCGAACCGACATGGAAGGTGACATGGACGGCGTAGGGGTCATCCGTCCGGTACGTCAGCCGCGCCGGCACCGGAACGCTGCGCTCCGGGGACAGCACCAGGCCCAGTTCCAGTTCTCGTTCCACCACGGTGTGCATGAGGTCCGCCTCTCCAATCCCGTTTCCGCGGACGCCCTGGGAACGGGCCCGCACCAGGAGAGAGGCACCAGGTGCCGGACTCTTACACGACTTCGTACAACTTTTTTCCCGGGCCTCTTCCAGGTGGTCGTGGGCGGGCACGGCCACCGCGTGACCCGGGGTCTGATAGATGTGGACGCCGCGTTGCGGCAGACTGCACCCCACACCCACCAGGCCGAGAACAGATACGGGACTTCGGACATGAGCGCCCCTACCTCAGGATCCGCCGGCGGTAGCCCCACGCCAGGCTTCTACCCGGACCCGTCCATCCCCGGCTACATCCGGTACTGGAACGGTGCCGCATGGGTTCCGGGCACCAGCCGCCCCGCCCCCGCCGAGGGCGAGGCGATGCCCGCGGCGCCGCCCGGCACGGCACCGACGCCCGCCGTCGAGGAGACCGGCCCGGTCTTCCTCGACGAGGAGGAACCGGCCGGCGACGCCGGGCTCCCCGCGGTACGCCGCAGCGGCGAGGTCGAGCCCCGGCCCGCCGCCGCGAGCTGGGACGACCCGGCCCGGCTGCACGGCACCGGCCCGGAACCGGCCACCGCCTGGCAGGCCGACGCCTCCCGGCAGAGCGGTTTCGGCAACGAGGCCGACCGCATCTCCTGGGGCGCCCAGGACCAGAGCCCGCCCGGCACGCCGTCCGGCGCCGCCTCCTGGGGCTCGGTGCCCCCGCAGCGCGACGAACAGCCCGCCGCCGACCCCGCGTCCGGCGACGTGCCCGGCACGTCCTCCACCGCGACGCCCGCGCCCGGCGCCCCCCGCACCCCCTCCGACGGGACGGTCGCCATCCGCGCCGTCAACCCGGCCGCCCGCCGCGGGAACTCCGGCGACCAGGGCACCACGGCGATCCGCGCGGTCCGCCCCGGCGCCGCCAAGCCCGCCAAGCCCGCCAAGCCCGCCAAGGGCAACGAGACCATGGCGATCCGCGTCGCGGGAGGCGGCCGCACCACCTCCCGGACGCCCGACGGCGCCCCGCAGTCGCTGCCGTCCGTCGGCGGCCAGGCCCAGGGCCGCCCCGCGCAGCAGAGCCCCGCGCAGCAGAGCCCCGCCCAGCAGAGCCTCGCGCAGCAGAACCCGCCCCAGAGCCCCGTACCCCAGAACCCGGCCCCGCAGCAGGCGCAGCCCGCCCCCGGCGGGCAGCCGTCCGCGCCCCCGGCCGGATTCCCGGCGCAGAACGCCGCCGCGCCCGCCCCGTCCGCGCCCCCGGCCTCCGGGCCCGCCCAGGGCGCCGGCGCCGACGGCGTCATCCCCTGGAAGCCGCCGAACGCCGCGGACGCCTTCTTCGCGGCCGCCCAGGCCGCGCAGGGCCACCCGGCCGGACTCGGCCGCCGGCTGGCCGCCCGGCTGATCGACACCGTGGTGCTGGGCGCGATCACCGCCGCCGCCGCGATCCCCATGTGGGGGACGGTCACCGACCACATCGACGCCAAGGTCGAGGCGGCCAGGCAGTCCGGCCGTCAGGTGACGGTCTATCTGATCGACGGCACCACCGCGCCGGTCTTCGCCACGATCCTCGCCGTGCTGCTCATCGGCGGTGCGCTCTACGAGGCGCTGCCGGTCCTCAAGTGGGGCCGCACGCTGGGCAAGAAGCTGTGCGGCGTACGGGTGCTGGACATCGAGAGCCACGACACCCCGATGCTCGCCGGCGCGCTCAAGCGCTGGTTCTGCTACAGCGTGCTCGGCGTCCTCGCGGTCGGCCTGGTGAACGTCGCCTGGTGCCTGTTCGACCGGCCGTGGCGGCAGTGCTGGCACGACAAGCTGGCCCGGACGTTCGTCGCCGCCGACTGATCCGCCCGCCTCTCGGCATCCGCCCGCCCGTCGGTTCCGGCTGATCCGCCCGCCCGTCGGCCGGCTGATCCGCCCGCCCGTCGGCCGGCTGATCCGCCCGCCCGTCGGCCGGCTGATCCGCCCGCCCCTTGGCTCCGGCTGATCCGCCCGACCGGAATCCGTCCCCCGAACGGACTTCGCCGGATGCGGCCGGCCGCGCCAAGGGGTCGACTCGGGCCATGAGCACCGACCAGCCCGGCAACGGCTCCCCCCGTAACCACACACCGCAGGGCGGCGGCACGGGCGGCGGCGAAGGCGGCGCACCGCCCCCGGGCGGGACCCCGCCGCCCGGGGGCACACCTCCGGGTGGGCCCCCGCCGCCCGGTGGGACCCCGCCACCCGGTGGTGCGCCGCCCTACGGCGGCCCCCCGTACGGCGGCGGCCCCTACGGTGACCCCTACGGCAGCGGCTACGGCGCCGACCCGCTGGCCGGGATGCCGCCGCTGGCCAACCGCGGCCGCCGGCTCGTCGCGCGCATCATCGACGCCATCCTCATCGGCGTCCCGGTGTCCATCATCATGTACGTGATCGTCGGCGGGGTGGACTACTTCAGCACCAGCAGCACCCAGGCCGGCAGACAGTCCACGGTGTCCGGCGTCACGATGCTCGCGTACCTGATCTACGAAGGGCTGATGCTCGCCAACAGGGGCCAGACCGTCGGCAAGATGGCGATGAAGATCCGCGTGGCGATGCTCGCGAACGGCTCGATCCCGACCGGCCAGGCCGCCTGGATCCGGGCCGCGGTCTACACCCTGCCGGAGATCGTGCCGTGCTGCGGCTTCATCTTCTGGCTGATCAACGTCCTGTGGTGCACATGGGACAAGCCGTACCAGCAGTGCCTGCACGACAAGGCGGCGAAAACGGTGGTGGTCTCCACGGAACCGCAGTAGCCGGACCTCGGAGATCCGCCACGGCCTCGGCCCCGGCCCCGGCCACGGAGCACCCGGCCACGAAGCCCGGAGCCCGAAGAACCGGAGCCCGATCCCGGACTCAGCGCTCAGCGCTCGGCGCGCGTACGCGCGGACTTCGGCCTTCGGGGGAGGGGGCGTGTGTCCGGGGGTGGGGGGACGCTGCGGCGGCTCGGGGCTCAGCGCGAGTGCTCGCCGGCCCGGGCCTCCGCCGCACCGGCCGTCTCGCTCACCCGGTGCCGCGCCACCCGGTCGTACGGCGACGGCACGGCCCGGAGCGGGGCGGGCGCATCGGGCGACTTGGCCCGCACGACGTGCCGGCGGACGACCCGGGACACCCCGGGCATCGGCGCGGTCATCGCGACCAGCAGCCCGAGCCCGAGTCCGGCGATGGCGATGACCGCGACCCCGATCCCGGTCTGCGTCTGCGAGAGCAGCAGCATCGCGAGGGTGGAGAGAAAGACGGTGGCCGAACCGTAGGCGAGCTGGGTGGCGGTCGGACGAGGCATGGCGAAATCCGTCCTCGGAGGGTCGGCAGGGAGGGTCGGTCAAGGGCGCGCCATCACACGAGCCTACGGTCCTTACTGCCCGAGCGGAACGGCAAGTAAGCGTGACCTAACCCACCGGGCGGGGCACAGGGGGCGCACACGGCACGCGCGTGAACGTATGTGCGGGAGCGTCCTGGCTGTTGACATAGGGGGCGCATGCCCGGCGGGCATATACGCCCGGCCCCTGCGCAAGCTATCCGGATCCGATCCTTCCGCCCCCGGCCTCAACTCGGTGTCGCCGCAGGGGAGTTCGCCGTTTCGACCGCTGTCCGATACCCGTAATTGGCGGACCGGTTAACGTACTTCCCTGATGTGGCCAAGTCAAGACCTGTCTTTTCCTCCGTAGTTCGGGTCGAATGCCCCTCGAACAGTGACCGTGTTCGAAGGGGAGGACCGCTCGAAGTGAGAGAGCAGAGAAGACCGTTCAGACCGGCCGCCCTGGCCACGGCGATCGCCGTGATAGGGGCGGCCGCTTTGTCTTCGGGGGTGGCGGCGGCCGACGCGCAGGGCCCGTCGCCGGTGGCCCGGCACCAGGACCCGGCGCCCGAGCACAGCGTGGACCACGACCTCAAGGGCCCCTACAGCGACCGGCAGGAGGCCGCCCGCAAGGAGGCGGTCCAGCAGGTCATCTCCGGTGAGGCCAAGGCCACCGACCGGGACGGCTCGAAGGTCGTCAAGCTCGGCCGCAGCAAGTACGTCGAGCTGGCACGGCAGAAGACCGACAAGATCTTCACCGTGCTCGTGGACTTCGGCGACAAGGTCGACAACACCACGATGTTCGACCCGGACGGCGACGGCCCCAAGCCGCCGATCAAGAAGTACGGCGGCGAAGCCGGCCCCGCGCACAACCAGATAGCCCAGCCGGACCGTGCCAAGGACAACAGCACGGCCTGGCAGAAGGACTACAACCAGCGGCACTACCAGGACCTGTACTTCTCGCACGACAAGAAGAAGCAGTCGCTCGCCAAGTACTACGAGAAGCAGTCCTCGGGCCGCTACTCCGTCGACGGCGAGGTCTCCGACTGGGTCAAGGTCGACTGGAACGAGGCCCGCTACGGCTCCAACTACTGCGGCCAGACCAACTGCGCCAACGCCTGGGACCTGATCCGCGACGGCGTCAACCAGTGGGCCAAGGACCAGAAGGCCAAGGGCCGCACCGACGCCCAGATCAAGGCCGACCTCGCCAAGTACGACCAGTGGGACCGCTACGACCACGACGGCGACGGCAACTTCAACGAGCCCGACGGCTACATCGACCACTTCCAGATCGTGCACGCTGGTGAGGACGAGTCCGCGGGCGGCGGCGTCCAGAAGACCAACGCGATCTGGGCGCACCGCTGGTACGCGTACGGCAGCGACGCCGGCAAGACCGGCCCCGCGGCCAACAAGGCGGGCGGCACGCAGATCGGCGACACCGGCATCTGGGTCGGCGACTACACCATGCAGCCGGAGAACGGCGGCCTCGGCGTCTTCGCCCACGAATACGGCCACGACCTGGGCCTGCCGGACGAGTACGACACCACCGGCACCGGCGAGTCCTCCGTCGACTTCTGGTCGCTGATGTCGGGCGGCTCCTGGCTCGGCACCGGCAAGGACGCCATCGGCGACCTGCCCGGCGACATGAGCGCCTGGGACAAGCTGCAGCTGGGCTGGCTCAACTACGCCAAGGCGAAGGCCGCGACGAAGTCCACCCACAAGCTGGGCGTCGCCGAGTACAACACCAAGAACAAGCAGGCGGTCGTCGTCGAACTGCCCGCCAAGGCCGTCAAGACCGAGATCGTCCCGCCCGCGGAAGGCTCCAAGCAGTGGTGGAGCGGCATGGGCGACGACCTGAAGAACACCCTCACCCGCTCCGTGGACCTCACCGGCAAGGCGAAGGCGTCGCTGAACCTCAAGGGCTGGTGGGACATCGAGAAGGACTACGACTTCCTCTACGCCGAGGTCTCCACGGACGGCGGCGCCAACTGGACCGCCCTGGACGGCACCGCGGGCGGCAAGGCCATCCCGCGTGACGGCAGCGACAAGCCCGCCCTGACCGGCACCGTCACCGCCTACCAGGACCTCGTCTACCCGCTGGACGCCTACGCCGGCAAGAAGATCGACCTGCGCTTCCGCTACCAGACCGACGGCGGCGCCGCCCAGAAGGGCTTCGCGGCCGACGGCATCAGCGTGGTCGCCGACGGCACGCCGCTGTTCAGCGACAACGCCGAGGGCGACGACAACGGCTGGAGCAGCAAGGGCTTCTCCCGCATCGGCGCGTCCTTCACCAAGGACTACCCGCAGTACTACATCGCCGAGAACCGCCAGTACGTGTCGTACGACAAGACCCTCAAGGTCGGCCCGTACAACTTCGGCTGGCGGACGGCCAAGCCGACCTGGGTGGAGCACTTCCCGTACCAGAACGGCGTGCTGATCTGGCTGTGGGACACCTCGCAGGCGGACAACAACGTCGGCCAGCACCCGGGCCGCGGCCTGATCCTCCCGGTCGACGCGCACCCGACGGCCGAGCACTGGACGGACGGCACGCTGATGCGCAACCGCTTCCAGTCCTACGACTCGACCTTCACCCGCTTCCGGACCGACGCGCTGACCCTCCACAAGGACGGCGCCGAGGTCAAGATCAGCTCGAAGAAGGGCGTCACGCTCTTCGACGACCGGCACGGCGTCTACTACGACAAGACCAACCCGACCGGCGGTGTGATCGTTCCTGACACCAACACCCGGATCAAGATCACCAAGGAGGCCCGGGACGGCTCCACGGTGACGATCAAGGTCGCCTCTGCTGGTAAGTAAAAGATAAAACCAGCAGGTCAACACGCGATCGGCCGTTGCCCCCTAGCGGGCGGCGGCCGATTCGCGTTTAGATGCGTCCTACAGTTCCTTGTTGACGCCAAGTCTCACGGGGGAGATATGCACATGTCCGGCGGCGGTTTCACCAGGCTTCCCGGCGGAAGCGTGGTGGTCGCCCTGTCCCTGCCCAGACCGGCCCACGGCCCGCGCTCCGGCCCGTACGAGTGCGGCTGCCGGGTCCGGGTCCTGGTGCACGCCGTGAACCGCCAGCGCGCCCTGACCAGGCTGCGCAACCTCGGCCTGCGCGCGGTCTACCTCCGCGGCAACACCGAGCCGCCCACCCCGGACGAGGTCACGGCCGTCCTGCACCACCCCGACGGCCTCGTCTGGCGCGAGACCCCCGACGACGACACCGAGTCCTGGCACCCCATACGCGCCCTCTGGCGTCCCCGCCCCGTCCATCCGACCCGCCCGCCCCACCCGACCCCCGAGCCCGGCCCCCTCACGGCGGACGAGGACGAACGACCGGCTTCGGCGGCTTGAGACAAGACCCAGCCCTGGGATGCACCGGGCCACCTCGCGGACGGCCGGACGCACAGGTCCGGCTTGCGGGGCGGCCCGGGCGGGGAGGGAGCCTGCCGGGGGTGGCCTGGCCGGGCGGCGGGCCTGTCGGGGGCGGCCTGGCGGGGGTGCTGCCCGGCTTGTGGGCCGCTCGACTTGCGGGGCCGCTCGACCTGGGGGCGGCTCGGCTTGCGGGGCCGCGCTCGGCCTGTGGGGTCGCCCGGTCTGGTGATCAGCCGCCCAGAACGACCGGCTTGCCGGTCAGCTCCGCGCCGGCCGCCCGCAGCTCCTCCAGCGCCCGCTCGGTCGTACGGGCGGCCACCCCCGCGGTCAGCTCCAGCAGCACATGCGTACGCAACCCTGCCGCGACCGCGTCCAGGGCGGTACGCCGTACGCAGTGATCGGTCGCGATGCCGACCACGTCCACCTCGGTGACGTCGTGCGCGCGCAGCCAGTCGGCGAGCCCGGTGCCGTTCTCGTCGGCACCCTCGAAACCGCTGTACGCGGCGGAGTACGCGCCCTTGTCGAAGACCGCGTCGATCGCGCCGGAGGCGATGGCCGGGGCGAAGTTCGGGTGGAAGCCGCTGCCCTCCGTGCCGGCCACGCAGTGCGCCGGCCAGGAGTGCTCGTAGTCCGGGTGGTCGGAGAAGTGGCTGCCCGGATCGATGTGGTGGTCGCGGGTGGCCACGACGTGTCGGTAGCAGCTGCCGGCGGTCTCGGCGATCAGATCGGTGATGGCCGCCGCGACATCCGCACCTCCCGCCACCGCGAGGCTGCCGCCCTCGCAGAAGTCGTTCTGCACGTCAACGACGATCAATGCCCGGTGCATGGTGCGTGCCTTCCGGCTGGGAATCGGTAAGAGGGCGCGGAGCGCGGAGCGGTGGTGTGACCGAGGGTAGCCACTGCCGGGCATTTCCGGGAGTGCCCCACCCTTGCCCTCCTCACCCCGCACCCCTCGGCTCTCCTCACCCCGCACCCCTCGACTGGTGACTACACACTGTGATAAATTTCAGGGAACAAATAACGCTCCGTAATCGTTGCCGGAAAAGAAGGAGGCCCGCCCGGCCGAAGCAACAGCAGGCGCCCAGCATGCCAACAGGCCCCCCGCGTACGACGTATGCGACGCAGGACATGCATGCCCACGCACCGCACGGAGACAGAACAGGTCCACGCACCGCACAGAGGCAGGTCCACGCACCGCACAGAGAACAGAGACGAGTACCCGCCCGCACCCACCCGCCCGTCAGCCCCGCCCCCACCGGCCGGCCCCACGACACAGCCCAGCCAGCCCCGCTTCCGCCCAGCCGGCTCGTCCACCGTCCCCACCCCGTCCCACCCCAAGCCCCCCACAGGTGTACTGAGCCTCCGGGGCAGGTGCGCTGAGCCCCCAGGCCAACCAGCCACATCAACAGGTCACACAGGCCAGGCCAATAGGTCGCACAGGCCAGGTCGACAGGTCACACAGGCCAGACCAACAGGTCACACAGGCCAGACCCACAGGTCACACGAACTCCGTCGGCAGCACCGGTTCGCCGCGTGACAGCTGGGTGGCCGACAGGGGCAGGCGGGCGCGGGCGGCGATGTGGCGGTCGCGGGGGGCGTCCAGCGGTTCGCGGGCCACGACCTCGCCCCCGGTCACCAACGGCACCTGCAGCTGGTGGTCCGCAAGTTCCGCCGGAACCGGCCCGGTGCCGACGACCTCGGCCTCCGCCACGCCGTTCTCGTCGAGCCGGCGGGCGGCCCATTTGCGGCCGCCGGCCGAGGACTTGGCGCCCATCGACTTCTTCGCGACCGGCCGCAGCGGGGCGCCCGGCGCGTTGCTGTCGGCACGGGCGACCAGCTTGTAGACCATCGAGCAGGTCGGGTGTCCGCTGCCGGTCACCAGCTGGGTGCCGACCCCGTACGCGTCCACCGGGGCGGCGGCCAGCGAGGCGATGGCGTACTCGTCCAGGTCGCTGGTCACCACGATCTTCGTCTTCCCGGCGCCCAGTTCGTCCAGCTGCTGGCGGACCCGGTGGGCGATGAGCAGCAGGTCGCCGGAGTCGATCCGGACGGCGCCCAGGCCGGGGCCGGCCACCTCGACGGCGGTGCGCACCGCCTCGGCGACGTCGAAGGTGTCCACGAGCAGGGTGGTGCCGCTGCCCAGGGTCTCCACCTGGGCGGTGAAGGCGTCGCGCTCGGTGTCGTGGAGGAGGGTGAAGGCGTGCGCGCTGGTGCCGACGGTGGGGATGTTGTAGCGGAAGCCGGCGGCCAGGTCGGAGGTGACGTGGAAGCCGCCGACGTAGGCGGCGCGGGCCGCGGCGACGGCGGAGAGTTCGTGGGTGCGGCGTGCGCCCATCTCCATCAAGGGGCGGTCGCCGGCTGCCACGGCCATCCGGGAGGCGGCCGCGGCCACCGCGGAGTCGTGGTTGAGGATCGAGAGGATGACCGTCTCCAGGAGGACGGCCTCCGCGAAGGTGCCCTCGACGCGCATGATCGGCGAGCCGGGGAAGTAGACCTCGCCCTCGGGGTAGCCCCAGATGTCGCCGCGGAAGCGGTAGTCGGCGAGCCAGTCCAGGGTCGGCTCGTCGAGGATGCCGCGCTGACGCAGGAAGTCGAGGATCGTGTCGTCGAAGCGGAAGTTCTCCACCGCGTCGAGCACCCGGCCGGTGCCGGCCACCACGCCGTAGCGGCGGCCCTCGGGCAGCCGGCGGGTGAAGACCTCGAAGACGGCGCGCCGGTCCGCAGTGCCGGACCGCAACGCGGCCTGCAGCATGGTGAGTTCGTACTGGTCGGTGAAGAGCGCAGTCGACGGCACGGCCACCGGCAGCCCCAGGTCTGCTGTGTTCATGGAGGAGATGCTACCCCCAATACTCGTCACTTTGACGATAGTGGTCGAGGCCTCAGATCCGGCCCCCGGCGACGGACCTGCTTCGGCTCCCGACGCCCAACCTGCTTCGGCCCTCCCTACCCCTCTCGCCCCTCTCGGCTCACGCCCGGCCCCCGCTCCGGCCCCACCCGTGCCCCACTCGCCCGGCCTTCCTGCCGCGCTCATCTCGCACCCGAGCGGAACTCCGCGCCGGCCACCCAAGCGACCCCGCTCCCGCCTGCGGCACTCCGCCGCCGGCGCCCCCTCCCCCCGCCCCACCCGTAACAACGCCCCCCGCCCCCACAACCCACCCCCGACGCGGCCCAGGTGAGGGGCATTTGTGCATGGCAGGCCGGTGGGTGGCAGCATGGGGCGTGTGAGCGCCCACCCGTCACCCACGATCACGCTCCGGCCGCACCACTGCACGCTCAGTGTGCCGGTCGAGATCGAGCGTCCCGAGTCGAGCGAGGCCCCGTTCGAGGTGCCCGAGCCGGACGTTCCGTGGGTCACGATCGTCCACAACGACCCCGTCAACCTCATGAGCTACGTCTCCTATGTCTTCCAGACGTACTTCGGTTACTCCAAGGACAAGGCGCACCAGTTGATGCTCGACGTCCATCACAAGGGCCGCGCGGTCGTCTCCAGCGGCAGTCGCGAGGAAATGGAACGGGACGTACAGGCCATGCACGGCTACGGCCTGTGGGCGACCCTGCAGCAGGACCGCCGATGACCGGACACTTCGAGCCGCTGCCCGACGGTGGCGCGGCGGTACCGCTCGACGAGGTCGAGATCTCCATCCTGCGCAGCCTCGCCGTCCAGCTGATGGAGCTGATCGGCCCGGGTGAGCAGGCCGCCGGCGACGAGGGCGAGGACCTGCTGGCGTCGGTGTTCAACGACGGCCCCAGCGAGCCGCCGGCCGACCCGGTCCTGGCGCGGCTCTTCCCCGATGCGTACGGCGGCCCGGACCTGGTCCCGGACGACGACGTGCGGGCCGCCGCGGCGGAGTTCCGCCGTTATACGGAGAACGATCTGCGGGCCCGTAAGCGGGCGGACGCGCTCGCGCTGATCCGGGCGCTGGACACCCTCTCGCCGTCCGGCGGGGACACGGCGGTGCTACGGCTGAGCGCCGAGGAGTGCCGGCAGTGGCTGGGTGCCCTCAACGACCTCAGGCTGGCCATCGGCACGCGCCTGGAGGTCACCGACGAGGAGGACGGCGGCGAGCTGCTGCGGCTGCCGGACAGTGATCCGCGCAAGCCGATGGTGATGGCGTACCTGTGGCTGGGCGGGCTGCAGGAAACGCTCGTCGAGTCGTTGACGGCCTGAAATCTACTTGCCTGTGCCATGTATCGCGGTTGCCGATGGCGGTCGGCCGCCCTGTCGGTGGCGCAGAGGGGTGGATTCGGCCGTGGGTTGGTGTCCCGGGGGTAGGTAAAAGGCCGCCCGGAGGGGAGGAGTCGGGCCTATTGCCCGACGTGTCCGGGTGTGGCGGGGGAGGGGCGTTCGCTCAGCGGAGGCTCAAATCCGGATAACGATCGCGTCACACCCAGCCGGGTAGTGCACTGTCATTCACCCCTCTTGTCCGTATTTGCCGGGCGTGTGACGTATCTCATCCCTAGGCGATCAAGTTAACGCCGTGATAAATGTTCACGACCTGCCGCGAGTGACGCCACCCTTGTCGCCGCGGGAGCGCTGAGCCGGCCGACCGTCGGCGTGCAGGACTCCATCCGGGGGGATCGGGACCCGATCCGGACAGACCGGGTCGGTATGGAGAAAGGCGCACCACTCATGACCTCTGTGCAGGTCGACAAGCAGCACGACGGCAACGAGGCAGCTGGAAAGGCCCCAGAAGAGGGCTACCAGCGGGGTCTGGGCAACCGGCAGATCCAGATGATCGCCATTGGTGGCGCCATCGGTACGGGCCTTTTCCTGGGAGCAGGGAAGGCCATTTCGATGGCCGGGCCGAGCATCATCCTCGCCTACGCCATCGTCGGTCTGGTCATCTTCTTCATCATGCGGGCCCTGGGCGAACTGCTCATGTACCGGCCCGTTTCCGGGTCTTTCTCGGAATACGGCCGGGAATTCCTCGGCCCGTTCATCGGCTTTGTGACCGGCTGGACGTACTGGCTTTTCTGGGTCGTCACCGGCATTACCGAGGTCACCGCCGCGGCCACCTATGTCCAGTACTGGAACAAGGGCATACCGCAATGGGTGTCGGCGCTGGTCTTCACCGTCGCGCTCTTCGGGATCAACCTGATCTCGGTGAAGCTCTTCGGTGAGCTCGAATTCTGGTTCTCGATGGTCAAGGTCACCGCGATCATCGGCATGATCCTGATCGGCCTCGGCGTGATCACCCTCGGCTTCTCCGACGCCGGTGACACCGCCTCGTTCAGCCTGCTCTGGTCCCACGGCGGGTTCTTCCCCAAGGGCATCGGCGGCACGCTGATGACGCTGCAGATCGTGATGTTCGCCTTCCTGGCCGTCGAACTCGTCGGCGTCACCGCCGGTGAGGCGACCAACCCGAAGAAGGTCCTGCCGCAGGCGATCAACACCGTGCCGTGGCGGATCGGCCTCTTCTACATCGGTGCGCTGATCATCATCCTGTCCGTGGTCAGCTGGACGGCCTTCAAGCCGGGCGTGAGCCCCTTCGTCGCCGCCTTCCAGCAGATCGGCCTGCCCGCCGGCGCCGGCATCGTCAACTTCGTCGTGCTGACCGCCGCGCTCTCCTCGGCCAACTCCGGTATGTACTCCACCGGCCGGATGCTGCGCGACCTGGCGCTCAACGGCCAGGGCCCGAAGTTCTTCACCAAGCTCAGCAAGAACGGCCTGCCCACCTGGGGCACCGGTGTCTCCGTCGCGATGATGCTGGCCGGCGTCTGGATCAACTACCAGTGGCCCGGCGACGCGTTCAACTACGTCGTCTCCTTCGCCACCATCTCCGGTATGTGGGCCTGGATCGTCATCCTGCTCTCGCAGCTGCGCTACCGGGCCAAGGCGAACCGCGGTGAGCTCCCGCAGTCCGAGTTCAAGGCCCCCGGCAGCCCGTACACCTCGGTGTTCGCGCTGGCCTTCATCGGCATGGTGATCGTGATGATGGGTCTCGACCCGGACGCCCGGATCTCGCTCTACGCGGCCCCGGTCTGGGCGCTCATCATGGGCGTCGGCTACCTGTGCATCCAGCGCAAGAACGCAGCCAACGCAGCCAACGCCGCCAACGCCGCCGACGCCCCGGCGAACCAGGGCTGACCGACCGCCTGTCCAGCATGCGGGCCGGCGCGTACCACTCTTCGGTACGCGCCGGCCCGCGTGTCTATTCTTGGCGCCATGCTGACCCTCACCAAGGCCGTCTACGACCAGATCGTCGAGCACGCCCGCCAGGACCACCCCGACGAGGCCTGCGGCGTGGTCGCGGGCCCGGCCGGCAGCGGCCGCCCCGAGCGGTTCATCCCGATGCTGAACGCCGCCCGCTCACCCACGTTCTACGAATTCGACTCCTCGGACCTGCTCAAGCTCTACCGCGAGATGGACGACCGGGACGAGGAGCCGGTGATCATCTACCACTCGCACACCGCCACCGAGGCCTACCCCTCGCGCACCGACATCTCCTACGCCAACGAGCCGGGCGCCCACTACGTGCTGGTCTCCACCGCCGACACCGACGACGCCGGGCCGTTCCAGTTCCGCTCGTTCCGGATCGTCGACGGCACGGTCACCGAGGAAGAGGTCGAGGTCGTCGCGGAGTACTCCTGACCGCCCGGAAAGCGCGCCCGGGCGGCCGGACGGCCGGCGCGGGAAGATCGCGTCCCAACTGGCGTACACCAACCGTCCGCATGGTGGGACGTGGTTCCAATACCCGGACCGGGAATCGATACGATGCCCGCATGGTTGACCACGACGTGAGCGAGAAGAGGCCGGGCATGCTGCTGCTCGCTCCGCTCGCCACGCGTCGCTCCGCATCGGCCCTGCTGGGCGCGTTCGGCTGCGGAGCCGCACGGCTGCACGTCGATCTGTGCCGCCTGTCCAGCGCCATCTGTCCGCGCTGCGCCGCCGGCTGACCCGGCCCGCCCGGGCGCGCGGCGCGCGCCACCGGCACCCGCCACTCCGCACGTCCCGCGTCCCCCGTCGCCCACCCGGCCGACCCGCCGCCGTGCAACGGGACGCACCGCACCGCCACCGCACCCACTCCCACAGGAGCACTCCCATGGCCATCGAGGTCCGAATCCCCACCATCCTGCGCACCTACACCGACGGTCAGAAGGCCGTCGAGGGCAACGGCGAGACCCTCGCCGACCTCTTCGCCGACCTCGACAGCCGGCACGCGGGCATCCGCGAGCGCCTCGTCGAGGGCGAGCAGCTGCGCCGCTTCGTGAACGTCTACCTCAACGACGAGGACGTGCGCTTCCTGGAAGGCATCTCCACCAAGCTGGCCGACGGCGACAACGTGACGATCCTGCCGGCCGTCGCCGGCGGAATGGTCTGAGCGTGCGGTACGACTCCCCGCTGGCGGCGGTCGGGAACACCCCTCTCGTCCGCCTCCCGCGCCTCTCGCCCTCCGAGGACGTCCGTATCTGGGCGAAGCTGGAGGACCGCAACCCCACGGGCTCGGTCAAGGACCGCCCGGCGCTGCACATGATCGAGCAGGCCGAGAAGGACGGCCGGCTCACCCCCGGCTGCACGATCCTGGAGCCCACCAGCGGCAACACCGGCATCTCGCTCGCCATGGCGGCCAAGCTCAAGGGCTACCGCATGGTGTGCGTCATGCCGGAGAACACCTCTTCCGAGCGGCGCGAGCTGCTCGCCATGTGGGGCGCCGAGATCATCTCCTCGCCCGCGGCCGGCGGCTCCAACACCGCCGTCCGGGTCGCCAAGGAGCTCGCCGCGGAGCACCCGGACTGGGTGATGCTCTACCAGTACGGCAACCCCGACAACGCCGGTGCGCACTACGCCACCACCGGCCCCGAGATCCTCGCCGACCTGCCCTCGGTCACCCACTTCGTGGCCGGCCTGGGCACCACCGGCACCCTGATGGGCGTCGGCCGCTACCTGCGCGAGCAGGTCCCCGGCGTCCAGATCGTGGCCGCCGAACCGCGCTACGACGACGTGGTCTACGGCCTGCGCAACCTCGACGAGGGCTTCATCCCCGAGCTGTACGACGAGTCGGTGCTCACCACCCGCTTCTCGGTCGGCTCCGAGGACGCGGTACGCCGCACCCGTGAACTCCTCGCCGAGGAAGGGATCTTCGCCGGCATCTCGACCGGCGCGGCGCTGCACGCCGCGATCGGCGTCGGCCGGAAGGCGGTCCGCGCCGGAAAGAGCGCCGACATCGTCTTCGTCGTCGCCGACGGCGGCTGGAAGTACCTCTCGACCGGTGTCTACACCGCCGAGTCCACCGAGGCGGCGATCGCCACCCTGCACGGGCAGCTCTGGGCGTAGCGGTACCGCCGCCGGGTCGTTCCAGCGGGGGCTGGGGCGGCCGCGGCGGCGGGCGGCACAGGCCCTCGGGGGCCGCTTGCGGCGGGCGTCGTACGGCCGTGCGGGCGGTCAGCCCGGACTGGTGATTCCAACCACAGCTCGCCCCGCCGGAGGAGCCACCGGACCTTTTGCGCCTTACGCTCGGGGGCACCGCACAGAACGCCCAGACCCGGCAGCACCCGGCAAGGCCCCGCCGGGAGTACCCGCACGGACCGCCGGCCGCCGCCCCCGCCCACGGAGGTTCACCCCCGTATGAAGCTCACTGTCGTCGGATGCTCGGGGTCGTTCCCTTCCACGGAATCGGCCTGTTCGAGCTACCTCCTGGAGGCCGACGGCTTCAGGCTGCTCCTCGACATGGGCAACGGCGCCCTGGGCGAGCTGCAGCGCCACTCCGGCCTGTACGACCTGGACGCGGTGCTCCTGTCGCACCTGCACGCCGATCACTGCATCGACCTGTGCGGCTACTTCGTGGTGCGCTACTACCGCCCGGACGGCGGCCGGTGCGGCCCGATGCCGGTGTACGGACCGGCCGGCACCGAGCGGCGGCTCACGGTCGCGCACGCCGACGTGCCGCACGACGGGGCGATGAGCGAGGTCTTCGACTTCCGCACGCTGACGCCCGGCACGTTCACCGTCGGGCCGTTCACCATCCGCACCGAGCGGGTCAGACACCCGGTGGAGGCGTTCGGCTTCCGCATCGAGCACAACGGCCGGTCGCTGACGTACTCCGGCGACACCGGGCCGTGCGAGGCGCTGGACTCCCTGGCGGCGGGCAGTGACGTCTTCCTGTGCGAGGCGTCGTTCACCTACGGCAAGGAAGACATCCCGGACCTGCACCTCAACGGCCGGGAGGCCGGCGAGCACGCCCGGCGGGCGGGGGCCGGCCGGCTGGTGCTCACCCACATCCCGCCGTGGACCGACCCGGAGATCAACGTCCGCGACGCGCAGAAGGTCTACGACGGGCCGGTCGAGGTCGCCCGGGCGGGCGCGGTCTACGAGATCTGAGCGGGGCGGACGACGGCGGACGCCGCGCACGACAGGGCCCCGGAACCAGTTGTGGTTCCGGGGCCCTGACGTGTCGAGACGCGGCGCCCGTGGGCGCGGGCGACCTACGCCTTCGTGAGGTCCTCGACCTCCTCCTCGGGCTCCCGGCCCGGGGTGGTGAGGTTGAACTTGCTGATCGCGAACCGGAACAGCACGTAGTAGACCACCGCGAAGGCCAGACCGATCGGGATGATCATCCAGGGCTTGGTGGCGAGGTTCCAGTTCAGCGCGTAGTCGATGAAGCCCGCCGAGAAGGTGAAGCCGTCGTGCACGCCCAGTGCCCAGGTCAGCGCCATCGAGACGGCGGTCAGCACGGCGTGGATGGCGTACAGCACCGGGGCGATGAACATGAACGAGAACTCGATCGGCTCGGTGATGCCGCAGACGAACGAGGTCAGCGCCAGCGAGATCATCATGCCCAGCACGGCCTTGCGGCGCTCGGGGCGGGCGGCGTGCGCGATGGCCAGCGCGGCGGCCGGCAGACCGAACATCATGATCGGGAAGAAGCCGGACATGAACTGGCCGGCGGACGGGTCGCCGGCGAAGAAGCGGCCGATGTCGCCGTGCGCGACCTTGCCGGCGGCGTCGGTGAAGTCACCGAGCTGGAACCACGAGACGGTGTTGACGAACTGGTGCATGCCGATCGGCAGCAGCGCCCGGTTGATCAGGCCGAAGAGGCCGGAGCCGGCCGCGCCGAGCCCGGTCATCCACTGGCCGAAGCTGGAGATGGCGCTGCCCACCGGCTCCCAGACGAGGAGGAAGAGCACGCCGACGGCGGTGCCGACGAACGCCATGATGATCGGGACGAGCCGGCGGCCGTTGAAGAAGCCCAGCCATTCCTTCAGCTTCTTGCGGTGGTAGCGCTGCCAGAGCACCGCGGTGAGCAGACCCATGACGATGCCGCCGAGGACGCCGGGGTTGTTGAGGACCGGCTCGACCCACTTGCCCTTCTCGATGTGGCCCTCGGTGACCGGGAACGCCTTGAGGACGTTGCTGTAGACCAGGAAGCCGACCAGGGCGGCGAGTGCCGTGGAACCGTCGGACTTCTTCGCGAAGCCGATGGCCACGCCTATGCAGAACAGCATCGGCAGGTTGTCGAAGACCGCGCCACCGGCCGCGGCGAAGACCTTGCTGACGTCGATCCAGCCCAGGCCCTTCTCGCCGAAGACGTCCGGCTGGCCGAGGCGGTTGAGGATGCCCGCGGCGGGCAGTACGGCGATCGGCAGCTGGAGGCTGCGGCCGATCTTCTGCAGGCCCTGGAAAAGGCCGGAGCCCCGCTTCTTCGCGGGGGCCGCCTTCGTGGCGGTGGCCGAACTCATCGGATTCCTCCTGGTGAAGCGGGCATACGAAGGGGGGAGGCCCGCTGGTTGGTCTACACCTTGGTCTACACCACCGGTGGTTTAGACCATTCTTAGCATGTAGCCCGGGCATAAAGGAATCCATTCTTCCAAGTGGTGTGGACCACAGGGAACCCGGCCCCCGAAGACGCCCTGCTCACCGGCCCGCCGGGGCTTTCACGCGCCCTTCCGGACCGCCGGGGGAAGCGTCCGCGCCTACTTCACGTTCTCCCGCTCCATCGCGTCCCCCACCTCGTCCGGCTCGCGCCCCGGCGTCTGCAGATCGAATGCCGTGATCGCGAAACGGAAGACGGCGTAGTAGACCGCCGCGAAACACAGCCCGATCGGAATGATCAACCAGGGCTTCGTCGCCAGCCCCCAGTTGATGACGTAGTCGATCAGACCGGCCGAGAAACTGAAGCTGTCGTGCACCCCGAGCGCCCAGCTCACCGCCATCGACGCACCCGTCAGCACGGCATGCATCGCAAACAGCAACGGCGCGACGAACAGGAACGAATACTCGATCGGCTCGGTCACCCCGGTCACGAACGACGTCAGGCCGACCGACAGCATCATCCCCGCGATCTCCTTGCGCCGGTGCGGCTTCGCGCAGTGCGCGATCGCCAACGCCGCCGCCGGCAACGCGAACATCATGATCGGGAAGAAACCCGTGGTGAATTGCCCGGCATGCGGATCGCCCGCCAGGAAACGGTTGATGTCACCGTGCACCACCGTCCCGTCCGGCTTCGTGAAACTGCCGAACTGGAACCACACGAACGTATTCAGGAACTGGTGCAGCCCGACGACCAGCAGCGCACGGTTCGCCACCCCGAAAATGCCCGCACCCCACGAACCCAGCGCCGACAGCCACTCACTGAAACTCGTCAGCGCATCCCCGACCGGCTGCCAGACGAAAAGGCACACCACTGCGAACACCAGGCCGACGAAGGCCATGATGATCGGGACCAGCCGCCGGCCGTTGAAGAACCCCAGCCAGTCCACCAGCTTCACCCGGTGGAAACGCTGCCAGAGCCAGGCCGTCAGAAACCCCATCACAATGCCGCCGAACACCCCCGGATTCTGGAAAGCGGCCTGCGTCACCACCGCCGTCCGGTCCACGCACACCCCGCTCCACAAACCCGCCTGGGTATACGTCTGGCCGGCCGCGCAGCCCGACGGAAACGCGTGCAGCACCGAGAAATAGACCAGGAACCCCGCCACCGCCGCCAGCGCCGTCGAACCGTCCGCCTTCTTCGCCATACCGATCGACACCCCGACGCAGAACAGCAGCGGCAGCCCCAGCCCCGAATCCAGCAGCGCCCCGCCCGCCGCCGCGAACACCCGGCCCACCGCGTCCCAGCCCAGCCCCTTCGCGCCGAACACATCCGGCTGCCCGAGACGGTTGAGGATCCCCGCCGCGGGCAGGACCGCAATCGGCAACTGCAGGCTCCGCCCCATCTTCTGCAGCGCCCGGAAGAGGTCCGACCCCCACTTCCTCCTCGGCTCCGCCGCCGCTGCGTCCGCACTCATCCGCGCCGTCCTCCCGGCAGCCGCCCCGTCGACGGCCGGCCCGCTGCGTACCGCATACTGGTGGTGTAGACCACTTGACGGCGATCGCCTCGCGTGCGCCCGCCGTCGCGTGATCACCGTCCCGGTGATCGCCCACCCGGTGATCGCCATCCTTCGCCAGCGGGCCGACAAACGCCCACATAGTTGGGCTGAACGTGCGTTACGGTGTGAAAACCGCACGGCGGAACCGCCGGCGGCCGAGACAAGCAGGAGTGGACATGGCCAGCAAGGCTGAGAAGATCGTCGCCGGCCTCGGCGGACTCGACAACATCGAAGAGGTCGAAGGCTGCATCACCCGCCTCCGCACCGAGGTCTCCGACGCCTCCCTCGTCGACGAGGCCGCCCTCAAGGCCGCCGGCGCCCACGGCGTCGTCAAGATGGGCACCGCGATCCAGGTCGTCATCGGCACCGACGCCGACCCCATCGCCGCCGAAATCGAAGACATGATGTGAGGACCTGAGCCCGCCGGGCCGGCCCCCGCACCGCGCCCCGCTCACCCTCCCCAAGGCCCCGCCCCCGGACGCCCCCGCCCGGAACGGGGCCTTCACCATTCCCCGATAGGGTCTACGCCATGTCTCGCATCGACGGCCGCACCCCCGAACAGCTCCGCCCCGTCACCATCGAACGCGGCTGGAGCAAGCACGCCGAAGGCTCCGTCCTCATCGCCTTCGGCGACACCAAAGTCTTCTGCACCGCCTCCGTCACCGAAGGCGTACCCCGCTGGCGCAAGGGCACCGGCGAGGGCTGGGTCACCGCCGAGTACTCGATGCTGCCCCGCTCCACCAACACCCGCGGCGACCGGGAATCCGTCCGCGGCAAGATCGGCGGCCGCACCCACGAGATCAGCCGCCTCATCGGCCGCTCGCTGCGCGCCGTCATCGACTACAAGGCCCTCGGCGAGAACACCATCGTCCTCGACTGCGACGTCCTCCAGGCCGACGGCGGTACCCGCACCGCGGCCATCACCGGCGCGTACGTGGCGCTCGCCGACGCCGTCACCTGGGCCCAGAACCACAAGCTCGTCAAGCACGGCCGCAAACCGCTCACCGGCACCGTCTCCGCGGTCAGCGTCGGCATCGTCGACGGCACCCCGCTCCTCGACCTCTGCTACGAGGAGGACGTCCGCGCCGAGACCGACATGAACGTCGTCTGCACCGGCGACGGCCGCTTCGTCGAGGTCCAGGGCACCGCCGAGGCCGCCCCCTTCGCCCGCCACGAACTCAACGCCCTCCTCGACCTGGCCGTCAGCGGCTGCACCGAACTCGACGCCATCCAGCGGACGGCGCTGGAGGGCACACGCTGACGCGCGGGACGGCGCCGGCGGGCACGCGCTGACGCACAGGACGGCGCCGGCGAACACGCGCTGACGTCACGGGAACGGGCGACGGACCGCGGGCAGCGGGGCCCTGCCGTCTTCCCCGCGCCCGGATCACGCCAATGTCAGGCGGTCCGGCGGCCGGATCATGCCGCCGCCGGACCGCCGGGCAACCAAACAGCCCCCGCCCCGCGTTTCCTCCTTTGCCTGCACATGACCTGGGGCGCCTGCCCCGGCTCATGCCCCGCCGAGGAAGGAAACGCACCCCATGGCCCGCCGCACCCGCCGCCCCGCCCCCATCGCCCTCGCCGCGTTAGCCGCCGCCACCCTCACCGTCCCGCTCCTCTCCGCCTGCGGAGCCGTCCAGAAGGCCGTGGACTGCGCCAAGACCGCGACCTCCGTCGTCAACGCCGTCGACAAACTCCAGCAGGCCGCGGACAACGCCCTCACCGATCCGCAGAAGACCCAGCAGGCGCTCGACAACATCGACAGCAACCTGCGCAAGCTCAGCAAGGAGGCCAACGACCCCGAGCTCTCCAAGGCCATAGACAAGACCAACACCGGCATCAAGAACGCCCGCAAGGACATCGAGAACAACAAGGCCCCCGACATCCAGCCGATCGTCGACGGCACGAGCCAGATGACCAAGATCTGCACCCCGGGCTGACCGGCGGGCCGACCGGTGTACGGCGGCGGTGTCCCGCCCCGGGGGCACCTCCCGGCACCACGCCCGGGATAATCGGCCCATGCAGCCAGAAACCGGCGGACGCCCCGCGACCCCCCGCCGCCTGATCCTCGCCACCCGCAACGCCGGCAAGATCCGCGAGCTCCACGCCATCCTGGACGCGGCCGGTCTCGACGTCGAACTCGTCGGCGCCGACGCCTATCCCGAGGTCCCGGACGTCAAGGAAACCGGCGTCACGTTCGCCGAGAACGCCCTCCTCAAGGCGCACGCCCTGGCCCGGGCCACCGGCCACCCGGCCGTCGCCGACGACTCCGGCCTCTGCGTCGACGTCCTCGGCGGCGCCCCGGGCATCTTCTCCGCCCGCTGGGCCGGCAAGCACGGCGACGACCGGGCCAACCTCGACCTCCTGCTCGCCCAACTCGCCGACATCGCCGAGGAACACCGCGCGGCCCACTTCGCCTGCGCCGCGGCCCTCGCCCTCCCGGACGGCACCGAACGCGTCGTCGAGGGCAAGCTCGAAGGCACCCTCCGCCACGCCCCCACCGGCACCGGCGGCTTCGGCTACGACCCGGTCCTCCAGCCCCTCGGCGAGACCCGCACCTGCGCCGAACTCACCCCGGACGAGAAGAACGCCATCAGCCACCGTGGGAAGGCGTTCCGGGCGCTGGTGCCGGTGGTGCGGGAGTTGTTGGGCTGAGCCGGCCCGCACACACAGAAACGGCCTGCGAACCGTAACCTTCGATTCGCAGGCCGTTCATGTGCGGCGGAAGGGATTCGAACCCTCAAGCCCGATCAGGGGCCACAGATCCTAAGTCTGCTGCGTCGCCGTTGCGCCACCGCCGCTAGCTGCCTGCCATCGTACCGGGAGTCGTCTGCCGCCTTCTGCCTCCCCTGCACCACGTGCTCGTGACCGCGTGGCAGTTGGGGCACAGCAACCGAAGGTTCTCCCGCCGGTTGTCGCGCCAGTCCCCGTTGATGTGATCGACCTCCAACGACATGGGTCTGCCCAGCCACTCGGGCGCGACGCCACACCTGGCGCACCGGTCCGGCACGCCGACTTCGCGAAGCGCGCGGCGCAGGCGCTTGGTTGCGATCCGATGCCGGCCGCTGTGCCGTACCAGCACGTCTTCCGGCTGTTTGGCGTTCGTTGCCCGCTTGCCCCGCTGGTGTGCCTGGCCCAGGAAGTGCGTGGTGGTGAAGCCTTCCTCGGCGATCCACGTGTGCAGTCGGGCGCGTTGTCCGCCGCTGTTCGGCCGGTCCAGGCGGCGTAGCACCTCTGCGAGGGAGGACGACGCAGCGACCGCGGTCTGCAACTCGCCGCGCGTGGGCCGGGCGCGCCTGAAGCCTCTCCCTGGTCCACTTGCCCCCCTCCCGCTCGAAGTGCGACGTGTCGACCCCCAGCTTCTCCATCCGCTCCCGGAGGTAGTTCCGTTTCGCCCCCTTCGGGTCCACCCCCAGCTTCCCCAACGCCTCCGGCAGCGTGCGTGACGACGTCACGGCCGCTTCCAGACGCTCCCGGGTGTACGGACTGACCGGCATTGCTTCCCCCTCGTCCCCGCACCGGGACCGCCCCGGCGCTCGCTCGAACAGAACAACGATCGAACGCCGGGGCGGTTACGCAGCGTCAGGAGGAGAGGTGACAGGCCGGGTCAGAAGCGGGGCTCCTGGGTCTGGGCCGTGATGAGTTCGACGGCTTCCTCCTTGGTGGCCACCGAGGGCGGGGAGCCGTCGAGGGGCTGTTGGGCGGTTTCCTTCATGCAGGCGACGGCGATGACGCCGACGAGGGCGGCGCCCATCGTGTAGTACGCCGGGACCATCACGTTCTGGCCGAAGGCGTCCATGAGGGCGGTGATGACGAGCGGGGTGGTGCCGCCGAAGAGGGAGACCGCGAGGTTGTAGCCGATGGAGAGGGAGCCGTAGCGGACGCTGGTGGGGAACAGGGCGGGCAGGGCCGCGGACATGGTGCCCAGGAGGCAGACCAGGGAGAGGCCGAGGAGGGCCATGCCGAGGCAGACCGTGAGGACGGTGCCCTGTTTGACCAGGAGGAAGGCCGGGATGGCCAGGAGGAAGAAGCCGAGCATGCCGGCCATCAGGAGGGGCTTGCGGCCGTAGCGGTCGTTGAGTTTGCCGACCGAGCTGATGACGCACATCAGGGCGATCATCGTGCCGAGGAGGATCAGCAGGCCGTGGGACTCCTCGTAGTGGAGGGTGTCCGTCAGGTAGGTCGGCATGTAGGAGAGCAGCATGTAGTCGGTGATGTTGTACGCGCCGACCAGTGCGATGCAGAGGATGAGGGTGGGCCACTGCTGGGCGAAGATTTCGCCCAGTTTCTTTTTCGGGGCGTTTTCGGAGAGGTGGGAGAATTCCGCTTCGGCCTCGACGACGGAGCCGGTGGCGTTGTGGGTGTGGGCGGCTTCGAATTTCTGGAAGGCGGGGGTCTCGTCGAGCTTGACCCGCAGGTAGAGGCCGACCAGGCCGAGCGGGCCGGCGATGAGGAAGGGCAGGCGCCAGGCCCAGGAGTCCATCGCGTCGTCGCCCAGCGCGGTGGTCAGGAGCAGGACGATGCCGGCGGCGCCGGTGTAGCCGATGAGGGTGCCGAGTTCGAGGAAGCTGCCGAAGAAGCCGCGCTTCTTGTCGGGGGCGTATTCGGCGATGAAGGTCGAGGCGCCGCCGTATTCGCCGCCGGTGGAGAAGCCCTGGAGGAGGCGGAAGAGGATGAGCAGGGCCGGGGACCAGAAGCCGATGGCGGCGTAGGACGGGATGAGGCCGATGCAGAAGGTGCCCAGGGCCATCATGATCATGGTGAGGGCGAGGACCTTCTTGCGGCCGATGCGGTCGCCGAGCGGGCCGAAGTAGGCGCCGCCGAGGGGCCGTACGAGGAAGGCGACGGCGAAGGTCGCGAAGGACGACAGCAGGCTGGTGGTGGCGCTGCCGCCGGGGAAGAAGACCTTGCCGATGGTGACCGCGAGGTAGCTGTAGATCCCGAAGTCGAACCATTCCATGGCGTTGCCAAGGGCGGCGGCCTTCACCGCGCGTTTGACGACGCGTTCGTCGGTGACGGTGATGTCGGTGCGCCGGAGCCGGGGGTTTCTTCGCCGGGCGACGGCGCGGAAGAGCCACCGGTGGCGTTTGACCGCTTCCCGGTCCTGTTCGGGAGCGCGTTCGGCTTCTGTGCTACCGGTCGGCACGAGGCGGTCCTCTCGGTCGGTCGGCGCGCGGGGCGCGGCGGGTGCGACGGATACGACAGGTGCGCCTGCGCGGTGGCGCGCGGATCAAACCACTCTGGCGGTACGAAGCGATGTACGTCACGTGTGGGTGGGCCGTCCGGGGTGGGTGGGGGCGGATGATCGGGGGTGCGCCAGGGGTGCGGCGGTGCTTGTTACAGGACTGGTACACAGCCGCGCGGTCACCGCAGTATTCGGGCAATCAGCCTGTGTCGCGGGGGCGGGAGAGTGGGGTCGCCGGGCGTGGCAGTCGTGTTTGCTGGTGGGGGTACGGGGTGTGGTCCCCGGGAGGAGATCGTGATGAGCGACCGCGAAGGGTCCCGCTGGGTGCGGGGGCGTACCGCGCTGGTGGCCTTTGTCGTGGTGACGGCGCTGGCGGCCGGCGGGGTGTGGTTCAGCCAGGTGTCGGACCGGGCGTCGGCGGTGGATGCGGCGCCGAAGACGTCGGCGGTGCAGGAGGTCAAGGAGGACGCCAAGCAGTCGGGGGGGCTGCCGGGGGTGCGGGACTGCGGTATCGGGGAGCCCGAGGTGAAGCCGCAGGTGATCACGTTGACGTGTGCGGATGCGGGGATGGTGGCGACCGCGATCACGTGGAAGAAGTACGGGGCGCGGGATGCCCTGGGGGTGGGTGTGGTGCAGGTGGAGAAGACTGCCGCCGGTGGGGGGACGGATTCGGGTTTTCCGGCGACGTTCCGGCTGTACAACCCGAAGCCGGTGGACGGCGGGCTGGCGTTCACGGGTCTTGAGGTGACGTACGAGGGGTCGACGCCGCTCGGGGACACGACGGAGATGTACGACCTCGCGTGATGGGGATTCGAGGCCGGATCGCCCTGGCCATTTCGTGTATGACGGCGCTGGCTGTGGTGGTGCTCGGGTTTGCCGTGCACCACATAGCGGATGCGGAGCGGGAGCGGTCGGCGCGGGCGTATCAGGACGACCGGTTGAGTTCGGCGCTGCAGATCTACGAGCGGGACGGCACGCTGGCGCTGGGTGCGAAGTTGAACGATGCGACGTTGCCGGGGCCGTTGCGGGACGCGGTGTTCAAGAGCCGTTCGGGGACGTATGTGAGCGGTGGTGAGGATCCGCGGGTGTGGGCGGCGACCGGGGTCGGTGACGGCGGTGGGGGCCGGCCGGCGCGGTCGTTGTCGGTGTCGGCGGCGTATCCGGACGATGATCCGGCGCAGGTGGCGCTGGACCGGGCGCTGTTGGTGGCGGGGTGCGGCACGGTCGTGTTGATGGCGGTGGTGTCGTGGTTCGTGGCGCAGCGGTTGTCGCGGCGGTTGCGGCTGAGTGCGGCGGCGGCGCGGCGGATCGCGGCGGGGGAGCCGCCGGATGCGGATGCGCTGGCGAGCAACGGCCGGGACGAGGTGGCCGAGTTGGGCCGGAGTGTGCATCACATGGCGATGTCGTTGGCGGCGCGGGTGGAGGCCGAGCGGGAGTTCACCGCGGATGTGGCGCACGAGTTGCGGACGCCGGTGGCGGGGCTGGTGGCGGCGGCGGAGTTGTTGCCGCAGCCGCGGGCGGTGGAGTTGGTCCGGGACCGGGCGCAGGCGATGCGGCGGCTGGTGGAGGATCTGCTGGAGGTGTCGCGGCTGGACGCGGGGGTGGAGCGGGCGGATCTCGACGCCTGTGAGTTGCCGTCGCTGGTGCGGGGGATCGTGAAGCGGGCGGCGCGGCAGCGTGGGGTGGACGATGTGTCGGTGGCCGTGGAGGGGGAGTCGCGGATCGTGGAGACCGATCGCCGGCGGGTGGAGCGGGTGCTGGTGAATCTGCTGGCGAACGCGGCCAAGCACGGGAAGCCGCCGATCGAGGTGGTGGTGGCCGGGTCGCGGATCGTGGTGCGGGATCACGGGCCGGGGTATCCGGCGGAGTTGTGCGCGGAGGGGCCGCGGCGGTTCCGTACGGCGGCGCCGGAGCGGGGGACCGGGCACGGTCTGGGGCTGACGATCGCGGTGGGTCAGGCGGAGGTGCTGGGGGCGCGGCTGGACTTCGGCGCCGCCGCGGAGGGCGGCGCCGAGGCCGTGCTGGAGCTGCCGGACCGGGCGGCGGTGGCGGTGCCGGTGGCCGCTTCGGGGCCGTAGGGCGGTCTTCCGGGTCGTCCGGGGCTTCCGGGCCGCTCCGGAAGACGCGTCCCGGGGGTTACAGCCCGAGGTCCTTGATGATCTTGGCGACGTGGCCGGTGGCCTTGACGTTGTAGAGGGCGCGTTCGACCTTGCCGTCCTCGTCGACGATGACGGTGGAGCGGATGACGCCGGTGACGGTCTTGCCGTAGAGCTTCTTCTCGCCGAAGGCGCCGTAGCTCTCCAGGACGGACTTGTCGGGGTCGCCGAGGAGGGTGACCTTGAGGTCTTCCTTCTCGCGGAACTTGGCGAGCTTCTCCGGCTTGTCGGGGGAGATGCCGATGACGTCGTAGCCGTGGCCGGCGAGGAGGTCGAGGTTGTCGGTGAAGTCGCAGGCCTGCTTGGTGCAGCCGGGGGTGAGGGCGGCGGGGTAGAAGTAGACGATGACCTTGCGGCCCTGGTGGTCGGCGAGCGAGACCTGCTTGCCGTCCGCGTCGGGCAGGGTGAAGGCGGGGGCGGTGTCGCCGGGCTGCAGTCGCTCGCTCATGGTTCTCCTCGTACGGCGGTGTCAGCGGGATCGGTACGCCTTCGACATTAGCCACCGGGGCCGACAGCCGGGGGCCGTGGGGGCTGCCGGTGCGCGAAACGGGGGTGCTGTGGGGCGCGCGACGGTGTGAGCTGACAGACTGTCCATCACGAATGGCGCGAGACGACGGAGGCAGCGCGGTGGCGGAGGCCAGGACCCCGGCGCAGATCGAGGCGGACATCGTCCGCAGGCGGCAGGAGCTCGCCGTCACGCTCGACGAGATCGGTGTGCGGCTGCACCCGAAGACGATCATGGGTGAGGCGAAGGCGAAGGCGATGGCGGCGGTGGACCGCACGGCCGGGCGGGCGTATGTGGTCACCCACCGTGCGCTCGCGGACGTGCGGGGGCAGCTGGTGTCGGAGGACGGGGCGCCGCGGCTGGAGCGGATCGTTCCGGTGGCGTTGGTCGGGGTGGCCGTGGTGGGGCTGCTGACGCTGCGGGCCAAGCGGCGCGACTGAGCGGCGGCCCGGCCGGGCGGTCGCGCGCCGGAGCGGCGGCGGGGCCGGACGGTGGGCGGGGCGCCGGCGGCCGGGCCGATCCGGGCCGCGGTGCGTGATCGGGGCGCCGGGCCAGGTACGGTCATGGCGTGAGCCCGAATAACACCAAGGACACCCACGACAAGCTCCCGATCCGGATGCTGCACGACCGTGTGCTGGTCCGGACGGACATCCCCGAGGGCGAGCGCCGCTCGTCCGGGGGCATCGTCATTCCCGCGACCGCGGCGGTCGGCCGGCGCCTGGCCTGGGCCGAGGTCGTCGCCGTGGGGCAGAACGTGCGGACCGTCGAGGTGGGCGACCGGGTGCTGTACGACCCGGAGGACCGGGCCGAGGTCGAGGTGCGCGGTGTGGCGTACGTGCTGATGCGCGAGCGGGACCTGCACGCGGTGGCCGCGGAGCGGCTGGAGGGCGCGGAGGACTCGACGGGGCTGTACCTGTAGCCGGTACCGGCGGCGGGTGCGCGGTACGGAATGCGGGCGGTGGCCGGGGTCACCGCCCGTTCCGCTGCCCGGCGCGGCCCGCTTTGCTAGCCTCGAAGGACCCGACGAGACGCGCCGTACCGGGTCAGGACAAGACGACGCACCCCTGTTGAAGCCTGTTCACGGAGGTGCCGTCATGGCGTGGGTCCTGCTGCTGGTCGCCGGTCTGCTGGAGGTCGGCTGGTCGATCGGGATGAAGTTCACCGAGGGGTTCACCCGGCTGTGGCCCAGCGTGTTCACCGGCGCGGGCATCCTGACCAGCATGCTGCTGCTGTCGTACGCGGCCCGGTCCCTGCCGATCGGGACCGCCTACGGGGTGTGGGTCGGTATCGGGGCGGCGGGTGCCGCGGTGGTCGGCATGGTGGTGCTCGGTGAGCCGGCCACGGCGGCCCGGATCTTCTTCATCTGTCTGCTGCTGGTGGCCGTGGTCGGCCTGAAGGCGACGTCCGGCCACTGAGCCGCCCGCCGTACGGGTTTGCCCCGCGTCACATGCCCCATCGGGCGCGCAGCCGCCGGCTCAGTGCGTCGCCGTCCGGGCCCAGGGTGGGGAAGTCGTTCGTGGGCTCGGTGGTGGGCGGCGTCGGTGTCGGGAAGGTGGGGGAGGGCGGTCCGGTGGTCGGCGGGGTCGGCCGGCCGGTGGTCGGGGTGGGCCGGGTCGGGGAGTCGGACGGTCCGGGGGAGGGCTGGTCGGAGTCGTCGGGGGACGGTGAGTCGCTGTCGGAGGGTTCGACCGACGGTGCGGGGTCGGCGCCGTCGGCGAGCTCCAGGTCGAAGTCGTGGACGGGGCGGCCGCGGAGGGCGGCCGCGGTGTAGTCGGCCCAGATCTGGGCGGGGAAGTCGCCGCCGTTGATCCGGTCCAGGCCCGCCGCGCCGTACAGCGGCTCCTGTGCGGCGGTCTCCGGGTGCTGGCCGAGGACGGCGACGACGGTGGCGAGGTCGGGGGTGTAGCCGGCGAACCAGGCCGCCTTGTCCTGTTCGGCGGTGCCGGTCTTGCCGGCGGCGGGCCGCCCGGCGGCCTGGGCGGCGGTGCCGGTGCCGCCGTCGACGACGCTGCGCAGGATGGAGGTGGTGGTGTCGGCGGCCTCGCGCGGGATGGCTTCGGTCGTCTCGCGGTCGGGCAGCTCGATCTCCTCGTCCCCCTTGGTGATCTTGTTGATGAGGGTGTAGGGGCGGCGTTCGCCGTGCCGGGCGAGGGTGGTGTACGCCTGGGTCATGTCCAGGATGCTGGGGGTGGCGGTGCCCAGGGCGATCGCGCCGCGGGAGGCGGCGAGGCCGGGGGCGTCGGCGGGGATGCCGAGGTCGACGGCGGTGTCCTTGACCTGGTCCGGGCCGACGTCGATGCCCATCTGGGCGTAGACGGCGTTGACGGACTTGTCGGTGGCCTCGGTGACGGTGATCGGCCCGTAGGAGCGGTCGTCCTCGTTGGCGGGCGCGAAGCCGGTGGCGTGGCCGTGGCTGACGGTCATCCGCTTGTTGTCGCCGTCGTAGACGGTGTTGGGGGTGATGAGGTCGCCGTCCTGGGTGGTGGCGTGGTGCTGCACGGCGGAGGCGAAGACGAACGGCTTGAAGGTGGAGCCGACCTGGTAGTCGCGGCGGGTGGCGCTGTTGACGTACTGCTTGGCGTAGTCGATGCCGCCGTAGAGGGCGACGACCCGGCCGGTGCGGACGTCGATGGAGGCGCCGCCGGCGCGGACGTAGCCGTCGGGGGTGCGGGAGTCGTCGAGGCGGTCCATCAGGCGGGAGTCGACCGCGTGCACGAAGGCGTTCTGGCGCCGTCGGCTGAGGGTGGTGGTGATGCGGTAGCCGCCGGTGCGCAGGGTGTCCTCGTCGAGGACGTGGTGGTCGGTGAGGTAGTCCTTGACCGCTTCGACGAGGTAGCCGCGCTGGCCGGTCAGTCCGGGCGAGGTGCGGGCGGGGCGGGGCACCGGGAAGCGCATCGCGGCGCGTTCGCCGGGGCTGAGCCACTTCTGCTTGACCATGCCGTCCAGGACGTAGTGCCAGCGGGCCAGGGCGCGCGGGGTGTTCGCGGGGTGGGCGGTGACGTCGTAGACGCTGGGGGCGTTGAGGAGCGCCGCGAGGTAGGCGCCCTGGGCGGTGGTGAGCTGCACCGAGTCGACGCCGTAGTAGGCCTGGGCGGCGGCCTGGATGCCGTAGGCGTTGCGGCCGTAGTAGCTGGAGTTGAGGTAGCCCTGGAGGATGTTGTCCTTGCTGACCCGGCGGTCCAGCTTGACCGCGATGAAGAACTCCTTGGCCTTGCGGGCCAGGGTCTGTTCCTGGCCGAGGTAGTAGTTCTTGACGTACTGCTGGGTGATGGTGGAGCCGGACTGCTTGCCCTTGCCGGTGAGGGTGTTCCAGGCGGCCCGCAGCATGGCGGCGGGGTCGACGGCGGATTCGGAGTAGAAGTCGCGGTCCTCGGCGGCGAGCACGGCCTGCTGCACGGGCTTGGGCACCTGGCCGAGCGTCACGTTCTGCCGGTTGACGTCACCGTCGCGGGCCAGTTCGGAGCCGTCGGAGTAGAGGTAGACGTTGCTCTGTGCCTTGGCGGCGCTGTTGGCGGGCGGGATGTCGACGAGCAGGTAGCCGGCGATCAGTGCGCCGATGACGATCAGCAGGAATCCCAGCACGGTGCCGAGCACCGTGCGCCAGCTGGGCAGCGCGCGCCGCCAGACCGTGCGATGTCCGCTCATGTCGGTATGGACTCCTCGGCCTCCGCCGAGGGTTGTACCGCGGCGGAACGGTGTCGTGTCGGGTGTTGTGCGCCGTACGCCGGAAAAGCACCTGTTGCCCGTGGGGAAACTCTCGCATCATGCGTCCCGTTCAGTGGGGTTGGCGCGCACCCTGTCCCGCCACCGGACCGGCCGAATGGCGCCCATGGGTCACCCGCAAGGGTGGTAATTCGATGGTGCCCGCCGCGCCGACGACTTAGGCTCCGGTGCTTTGTCGTCCGAACGGGAACGAGAACGGGCCGGGTGAGCGTGCGTGTGGTGCGTGGCGGTGGCGGCCGGCAGCTTCCGGCGGTACGCCACCTATCGGGTCGCGACGGCGGCCGGGGTCTTCACCAACACCGTCTTCGGCTTCATCGTGGCGTACACCTTCGTGGCCCTGTGGTCCGAGCGGCCGCATCTGGGCGGCTACGGGCAGGCGCAGGCGCTGACCTTCGTCTGGGTCGCGCAGGCGCTGCTGGCGGCGTCGGCACTGATGGGCGGCGGCGGCCTGGAGGAGCTCCAGGAGCGGATCCGCACCGGTGACGTCGCGGTGGACCTGTACCGGCCGGCGGACCTGCAGCTGTGGTGGCTGGCCGCGGACCTGGGCCGGGCCGGGCTGCAGCTGATCGGCCGCGGGGTGGTGCCGATGGCGGTGGGCGCGCTGGTCTTCCCGCTGGCGCTGCCCGGTGACCTGCTGACCTGGGGCTGGTTCCTGCTGTCGGTGCTGCTGGGCATCGTGGTCAGCTTCGGGCTGCGCTATCTGGTGGCGCTGGCGTCGTTCTGGCTGCTGGACGGCTCCGGGCTGTCCCTGATCAGCGGGCTGGCCTGCATCTTCTTCTCCGGGATGCTGCTGCCGCTGCGGGTCTTCCCCGGCGGCTTCGGGGAGGTCGTCCAGCTGCTGCCGTGGGCGGCGATCCTGCAGGTGCCGGCCGATGTGCTGATCGGCGCGCGCAGCGGCGGCGCGCTGCTGCGCGGGCTGGTGTTCCAGGCGGCGTGGGGCGCGGCGCTGCTGGCGCTGGGCCGGCTGGTGCAGTCCGCGGCGACCCGCAGGGTGGTGGTGCAGGGTGGCTGACGACGGCGGGCGGACCGGGACGCGGGACGGATGGCGGGCGGGGGCCGCCCAAGGGCTGTACGCGTACGGGCTGATCGTGCGGATGTGGGTGCGCTCGACCCTCGCCTACCGGGCGTCGTTCGTGATGATGGCGTTCGGCAACTTCGCCGCCTGCGCGCTGGACTTCGTCGCGATCCTGCTGATGTTCTCGCAGATCGACGCGCTCGGCGGCTTCTCGCTGCCCGAAGTGGCCTTCCTGTACGGCACGTCCGGGCTGTCGCTGGGCCTCGCCGATCTGCTGCTGGGCAGCATGGACCGGCTGGGCCGGCGGGTCCGCGACGGCACCCTCGACGTCCTGCTGCTGCGCCCCGCCCCGGTGTTCGCGCAGGTCGCCGCCGACCGGTTCGCGCTGCGCCGGCTGGGCCGGATCACCCAGGCGCTGCTGGTGCTCGGCTGGTCGGTGACCCGGCTCGACGTGGACTGGACGGTGGGCCGGGTGCTGCTGGTGGTGCTGATGGCGCTGTGCGGTACGGCCATCTTCGGGGCGGTCTTCACCACCGGCGCCGCCTTCCAGTTCTGGGCGCAGGACGCGGCCGAGGTGCAGAACTCCTTCACCTACGGCGGCAATACGCTGCTGCAGTACCCGCCGACGGTGTTCGCCAAGGACATGGTGCGCGGCGTCACCTTCGTCGTCCCGCTGGCCTTCGTCAACTGGCTGCCGGCCCTGCGCCTGCTGGGCCGCCCCGACCCGCTCGGCCTGCCCGGCTGGGTGGACTTCCTCGGCCCCGCCGTGGCCGCGCTGATGTGCGCGGGCGCGGCGCTGGCCTGGCGGTACGGCCTGCGCGGCTACCGCAGCACCGGCAGCTGACGCACCGTCAGCAGCCGTTCCCGTACGACGCCCGACTCCACGGAAGGAAGCGCACGATGACCGCCTCCGACAGCACCGGCCCGGAGCCGCTGATCGACGTCCGCGGCATCGAGAAGGTCTTCTCGGTACGGCGCAAGGCCGGCCGGCTGCGCCGGGTGCGCGAGGAGGTGCGGGCCGTCGACGGCATCACCTTCCAGGTGCCGCGCGGCGAGATGGTCGGCTACATCGGCCCGAACGGCGCGGGCAAGTCCACCACCATCAAGATGCTCACCGGCATCCTCGTGCCCAGCGGCGGCCGGCTGCGGATCGCCGGGATCGACCCCGCGCGCGAACGGACCCGGCTCGCCCGCCGGATCGGGGTGGTCTTCGGCCAGCGCACCACCCTGTGGTGGGACCTGCCGCTCGCCGACTCCTACGAGCTGGTGCGCCGGATGTACCGGATCCCCGACGCCGTCTACCGCGCCAACCTGGCGCGCTGCGTCGAACTGCTCGATCTGGCCCCGCTGCTGGCCGTACCCGTGCGGCAGCTCTCCCTCGGGCAGCGGATGCGCGGCGACATCGCGGCGGCCCTGCTGCACGACCCGGAGGTGCTCTACCTCGACGAGCCGACCATCGGGCTCGACGTCATCAGCAAGGCGAAAGTACGGGAATTCGTCCGCGAGGTGAACGCCGAGCGGGGCACCACGGTCCTGCTCACCACCCACGACCTGACCGACATCGAGCAGCTGTGCCGCCGGGTGATGGTCATCGACCACGGCCGGCTGGTCTACGACGGGGGGCTGGACGGGCTGCGTGCGGCGGCCGACGGCGAACGCACCCTCGTGGTCGACCTGGAACGCGAACTGCCGCCCATCGAGGGCGTTCCCGGCGCCCGTACGGTCCGGGTGGAGGGCCCGCGGCAGTGGCTGGTGTTCCCGGCGGCACAGAGCGCGGCGCCGCTGGTCACCGCGGTCGCCGAGCGCTATCCGCTGGTGGATCTGTCGCTGCGCGAACCGGACGTCGAGTCGCTGATCGCCGAACTGTACGCCCGCGGCGCGACCCGCACCGGGCCCGACCGCACCCCGGACGGCCAGGGCGCCCCGGCCTAGCGGCCCAGCGGAGAACACCGGTCCGCCACCCGCCCCGCCGCTTAGGCTGTCCGTATGACTGACGACCTCCCGGTGCCGCGGGCCTCCGCCGCCGAGCTGCGTGCCTCCGACGCCGACCGTGAGCGGGTCGCCGAGATCCTGCGGGACGCCCTCGCCGAGGGGCGGCTGGACATGGCGGAGTTCGACGAACGGCTGGAAGCCGCCTATCTGGCCCGTACGTACGGGGAGTTGGCGCCGCTCACCGCCGACCTGCCGGCCGCGGCGGCACCCGCCCCGGTATCGCCCGCCCCGGTGTCGCTGCGCAAGGACACCGCCGCGGTGGACTCCTGGGCCGGACGGATCGTCAGCGACGCCCGCGGCGCGACGACGGGCCTGGCGTTCATGGGCGGCTTCCAGCGCAAGGGCCGCTGGACGATCGGCCGCCGTTTCACCGCGGTCTGCTGCATGGCCGGCGGGGAGATCGACCTGCGCGAGGCGGATTTCGCCGCCTCCGAGGTCGTGATCGACTGCTGGGCGTTCATGTCCGGCGTCAACGTCATCGTGCCGCCGGGCGTCGAGGTCGACGTCCGGGGCCTGGGCATCCTGGGCGGCTTCGACTCCCGCGAGGACGGCGTCCCCGGCGATCCCGGCGCGCCGCGGGTGATCGTCCGGGGCCTGGCCCTGATGGGGGCCGTCGGGGTCGAGCGCAAACTGCGCGCGTCCGAAAAGCGCCGCCTGAAGGAGGAACGCCGCCGTCTGAAGGCCGAGGAACGCGCCCGCCGCAAGGAACTCGGCTGACGTCGGGCCCCTTTCGGGGCCCGCCCGGCTCCCGGGCGCCGTCCGCCGGCTGCTCGATGACCGCCTGACCGCGGGGCGGGGTGACCACCCGGTCGGCGCAACGCGCCGGGACCGGCGCTACAGGGACGCCGGGGCGGACTGCTTGAGGAGGCCGAGGTCGACCGTGTTGGCCATGGCGCGGTAGCCCTCGTCGCTCGGGTGGAGGTGGTCGCCGGAGTCGTAGACGGGGCGGAGCCGGACCGGGGCGGCGGGGTCGCGGAGGGCCTTGTCGAAGTCGACGACCTCGTCGTAGACGGTGCCGGAGCGGATGATGTGGTTGACCCGTTCGCGGACCGAGTTCAGCTGGGCGGAGTAGCCGCGGTGCCCGCCGAACGGCGTAAGGGTGGAGCCGGTGACGCGCAGGCCGCGGGCGTGCGCGTCCCGCACGATCTGCCGCATGCCGGCGACGATCTTCTGCGGGTCGAGCTGGCGCGGGGACTTGAACAGGTCGTTCAGGCCGATCTCGACGATGACCGCCTTCACGCCGGTGCGGGACAGCGCGTCGCGGTCGAGGCGGGACAGCACGCTGGGGCCGTTGTTCGGCGAGAAGCGGCTGCCGTTGACGAGCAGGCGGTTGCCGCTGATGCCCTGGTTGAGGACGCCGTAGCGGGGCGCGCCGGGCTCGTTGCGCAGCCGGGCGGCCAGGAAGTCCGTCCAGCGGTGGTTGGCGCCCGCCGTGGAGGTGATGCCGTCGGTGATCGAGTCGCCGATGGCGACCACCGAACCCTGCGCCTCGGTGCTCCACACGTCGACCCCGGTCAGATAGCGCCAGTAGGGGCTCTGCTCGGTGTAGGCGGCGCCGGTGCCGTCCTCGGCGCGGTCGCCGCGCGCCAGGTAGGAGGTCTGCCGGGCGTACGGGTGGTAGGTGGCCGGTCCGGACGGGGAGGGGGAGTACGTGGTGACCAGGAGGTCCGTGTCGCCGGGGACCTTCAGCCGGGTCGGGTCGCTGCTGACCGCGCCGCCCGCGGGGATGGTCACCGCGGGCTTGCCGCCGAAGGACAGCCGGCGCATCGTGCCGTCCGCGGCGGTGGGGTCGCTGGGGGCCGCGGCCAGCGCCACCGTGGCGTGGCTGACCACCAGCGGCCGGGTGCCGTAGAGGTTGGAGAGCTGGATGCGGACGCCGGAGCCGCCGACGCTGGTGTGCACGACGTTGCGTATCGACATCCCCGCGTAGCCGTCCAGGGTGCCCGGCTCGGCCGCCGCGGCGGCCGCCGACCAGGTCCCGACCCACTGTCCGGAGACGGCCGGTGCGGCGGGGTCGCGCGGCTTGTGCGGGGAGTTGCCCGGTCCGCCGTCCTCGCCGCCGAAGCCGGCGAATATCGCGGCCGAGATCAGCAACACCACTGCCGCCAGGCCGGCGAGCAGGGCGTAACCCACACTTTTCTTCATGCGGGAGGGGTCTCCTGGGGAAAGCGGAGCTCCAGGCTCCGGGCGGGCAAGGGCAGCGGGCGGGCAGCGGCACCGTTGGCGTCCGGTCGGTCCTCCATGATCCCACGGACCTCCCGGGAGCCGCCCGGCGCCCCGCTCGGAGCCGCCCCCGGCGGGCGCCGGGAACTCGTGGTTCGCTCCAGGAGTAGGTCACAGTGGGACATACGGCCGGACCGGTGGCCGGACCCGCGGCGCAGCATAGGCCGTGGGAGTGGCGGGGGCACGGTGGGAGCGGTGGAGCGGATGGAACGGGCGAGAACGGACAGGGCGCCGGCGCGGGACGCTTCCCCGGCGCCGGGCGCCGCGGCGGCGCGCGGCCCGGTGGCGCCGGCCGGCGGCTTCGTCTACGGTGCCGCCGACGAGGAGCGGCGGCGCGCCGTACGCCGGATGAAGACGCTGGCCACCGGTCTGCTGCTGGCCGTCGCGCTGGTCTACGCGCTGGCGACGTGGGCCGGCCGGGCCGGTGCCGGCGGCTGGACCGGGTTCGTCGCGGCGGCCGCGGAGGCCGGCATGGTCGGTGCGCTGGCCGACTGGTTCGCGGTCACCGCACTGTTCAAACGGCCCATGGGACTACCGATCCCACACACCGCCATCATTCCCACGAGAAAGGACCAACTCGGACAGAGTCTGGGGGATTTCGTCGGTGAGAACTTCCTCTCCGCCGACGTCGTCCGCCGCCGGCTGCGGTCCGTGGGCATCGGCCGCCGCCTCGGCGGCTGGCTCGCCGAGCCGCGGAACGCCGACCGGGTCACTGCCGAACTCTCCACCGCGCTGCGCGGCGCGCTGACCGTCCTGCGCGACTCCGACGTCCAGGCGGTGGTCGGCGAGGCGATCACCCGCCGCGCCGACGCCCAGGAGATCGCGCCCGGCCTCGGCACCCTGCTGGAGAAGGTCGTCGCCGAGGGCGGCCACCGGCGGGTGGTGGACCTGGTCGTCGCCCGCGCCCACGACTGGCTGGTCGAGCACGGCGACTCCGTCATGGCGGCGGTCTCCGGCGGCGCCCCCGGATGGACGCCCCGGTTCGTCGACCGCAAGGTCGGCGACCGGGTCTACAAGGAACTGCTGCGCTTCGTCACCGAGATGCGGGACATGCCCGAGCACCCCGCGCGCGGCGCCGTCGACCGCTTCCTGCGGGACTTCGCGGACGACCTGCAGACCGACCCGGACACCAGGGCCCGGGTCGAGCACCTGAAGTCCGAGGTCCTCGGCCGCGGCGAGGTCCAGGACCTGATCGCCTCGGCCTGGGGCGCGGTCCGCGCGATGATCGTCACCGCCGCGGAGGACGAACACAGCGAACTGCGGCTCCGGGTCCGGGCCGGACTGCTCTCCCTGGGCCGCCGGCTGTCCGACGAGGAGCGGCTGCAGGGCAAGGTGGACGGCTGGCTGGAGGGCGCGGCGGTGTACGTCGTGTCGACGTATCAGCACGAGATCACGTCCCTGATCACCGACACCGTCGCCGGCTGGGACGCGGCCCACACGTCCCGCAAGATCGAGGCTCACATCGGCCGCGACCTGCAGTTCATCCGCATCAACGGCACGGTGGTGGGGGCGCTGGCGGGGCTTGCGATCTACTCCGTGTCGCAGGCGCTGGGGTGAGACTTCCCACGTAGTCGGCTGCGGCGCCGCACCGCGCGCAACGGCGAGCAACACCCGCGGCGGGAAGGCCAGGTACGTGGGGGCTACAGCCAAGCGCAGCGGACGGGCCTACCCTCAACCCGTGCGAAAGCGTTCGAGAAGCCGCCCCGCCCTGCTGTGGCTGGTGCTGCCCTACCTCCTCTTCCTGGCCGTGCTGCCGGCGGCGAACCGTGTCGTGCCGACCGTGCTGGGTCTGCCGTTCCTGTTCTTCTGGATGCTGGTGGCGACGCTCGCCACGCCGCTGGCCGTGTGGCTGGCGCGGCGGGGTGAGCGGGCGCGGGGCCGGGACGGGGAGGGGGCGTGAACGACACCGTGAACGCGACGGTCTCCACGGCCCTGTTCGGCGGGTTCATGGTCGTCACCGTCGTCCTCGGGCTGCTCGCCGTCCGGGGCCGGGGTTCCGGCGGCGGGCTCGCGGAGTGGTCCGTGGGCGGCCGCAGCCTCGGCACCGTCTTCATCTGGGTGCTGATGGCCGGCGAGAGCTACACCAGCTTCAGCTACCTGGGCGCGGCCGGCTGGGGCTACAACTTCGGTGCGCCGGTGCTGT
Organism: Streptomyces sp. NPDC021749; assembly: GCF_040640655.1. Lineage (NCBI taxonomy): Bacteria > Bacillati > Actinomycetota > Actinomycetes > Kitasatosporales > Streptomycetaceae > Streptomyces > Streptomyces sp. NPDC021749. Next base: position 45,744 of record NZ_JBFACE010000011.1, read on the forward strand.
ACGTGGTGGCGTACATGTCCTGCGGCTATGCGCTGGGGTACGTGGTCGGGCCGATGCTGTGGCGGTACGCCCGCCGGCACGGGCTCGTCGGGATCACCGACATCGTCGCCCACCGCTACCGGCGGCCGTGGCTGGGTGCCGCGGTGGCCGTTCTCGCGACGGTGTGCCTGCTGCCGTACATCCAGCTGCAGATCACCGGCATGGGCGTGGTCGTCTCGACCCTCTCGTACGGGACCGTCAGCCTCAACTGGGCCTACTTCCTGGGGTTCGCGGTGACCTGCGGCTTCGTCGTGGTCAGCGGGCTGCGGGGCAGTGCCTGGGTGTCGGTGCTCAAGGACGTCCTCGTCATCGGCACCCTCGGGTTCCTCGTGGTGTACGTACCGTTGCACTACTTCGGCGGTTACGGGGAGTTCCTGCACCGGGTCACCGCCGAGAAGGCGGAGTGGCTGACGTTCCCGGGGCACGCCTCGGGCGGGCTGGGACAGGTCTGGTTCGTCACCACCACCCTCGTCAACTCCCTGACGGTGGTGGTCTTCCCGACGACCGTGGCCGGCTACCTCGGTGCCCGTAACGCCGAGGCGCTGCGCCGCAACGCGATGTACCTGCCCTTCTACAACGTGTTGCTGTTCGTGCCGATGCTGCTGGGGCTGGCGGCGCTGTTCGTGGTGCCGGGGCTGACCGGTGCGGACTCCAATCTCGCGTTGTTCAAGCTGGTGGTGGACTCCCTCCCGGCCTGGGCGGTGGGCCTGATCGGGGTGGCCGCCGCGCTCTCCTCCATCGTGCCGATGGCCGTGTTCATGCTGGTCATCGGCACGATGTGGGGGAGGAGCGTGCTGGGTGCGGTACCGCGCCTGGCCACCCGGCAGAAGCTGTGGTCGCAGGTGGTCGTGGTGGCGGCGGGTGCGCTGGCCCTGCTGCTGACGTACACCGCCCCGAACACCCTGGTCCGGCTGTCGCTGATCTCGTACGAGGGCATGGCGCAGCTCGTGCCGATGCTGCTGCTGGGGCTGGTGTGGCGGCGGCTGACGTGGCTCGCCGCGGTGAGCGGCCTGGTGGCGGGGTTCGCGCTGGTCTGTGTCCTGGTCTTCGGGGGACACGACCCGGTGTGGGGGATGAACGCGGGCCTCGTCGGCCTCGCGGTGAATCTGGCGGTGGCGCTGACGGTCACCTGGCTGGGGCCGCGGGAGGCGGACGACCGGCCGGACGCCGAGGTGCTGGCGGTGGACGACGCGTCCCCGGAGGGGGAGACCGAACCGGTCAGGGCGTCGTCGTGATCTTCTTGCCGGTCTTGGAGACCGCGAACCACAGGCCCATCTTGCCCTGGCCGTTGATGTCGCCGGGCTGCTTGTCGCCGGTGAAGGTGTAGACGGGCCAGCAGTCGACGGCCAGCTGGCGGATGCCGTCGGGGCGGGTGACGGTGGAGATGAGCTTGGGGGCGATGCCCTTCAGCTTGGAGCGGTCGGCGGGCTTGGCGGGCTTCCAGGTGTCCAGGCAGGCGTCGTTGCAGCCGAACTTCATCGGCCAGGCGCTGTCCTTGTTGAAGCGGTAGAGGGTCATGCCGTCGCCGTCGACGAGGATCTGGCCCAGCTCGGGCTGGTTGAGCACCGAGACGTCCGCGGCCTCCTGGGCGACCGCCTTCTTGCCCTCGGCGGTCAGCGCGTTCCAGGTGCCGCCGACGCCCTGGCCCTTGGTGTCGCCGGCCTTGGTGTCCTTGGCGTAGCGGTAGGCGGGCCAGCCGCCGATGGTGAGCTGTTTGGTGCCGTCGGCGCGGGTGACCGAGCCCAGTGCGCTCTTGGCGATGCCCGCGGGTGCCGAGGCGCCGTCGGCCGGCACCGGGGGCCAGGTGGTGGCGCAGGAACCGGAGCAGTTGGACTTCGGCGGCTCGGCGGTGTCCTTGTCGAAGCGGTAGAGCGTCATGCCCTTGGAGTCGGTGACGACCGGGCCGAGCTTGGCGTCCTGGTGCAGTGCCAGCGCCCCGGCGCTCGGCCCGGTCTGTGCGGACTTGCCGCTGTCCCCGCCGGCCTGCCCGCCGTAGCCGTCGCTGCCCTGCCCGGAGCCGGAGGAGCCGTAGCCGTAGGCGTCGCTTCCCTGGCCGGCGGGCTGGACGTTGTCGGTGGTGGCCGTTCCGGCGCTCTGGTTGTCGCTGCTGCCGCAGCCGGCGGTGAGCGCCAGGGTGGCGACCGCGGCGGCCGCGAGTCCCGCACGACGACGAATGATCATGGTGTCTCCAATGCCGGTGGGTGAAGTCGGTGGCTGGGGTGGTGCGTTGCTTGCCGGCCGGTTGCCGTCGCACGGGGGTACGGCGGACGGGGTGGCCGGCGTTCACGCCGCACGAAGTTTTTCTCCGCGTGCCAAAAAGCGTGCACGGACGGTCAGTTGCCGCCCTGGACGCGCAGCGCGAGGGCCGGGCAGCGGCGTACCGCGAGCTGTGCCCGGCGCCGCATCCGGGCCGGCAGCGGCATGCTGGCCCGCTCCGGATAGCCGTCCGGGCCGAGTTTGACGACGCCGGGCACGACGTCCGCGCACAGGCCGTGGCCGCGGCACAGCGTCCAGTCGACCAGCAGCCGTTCCTGCGGCGGGGCGGCGGGCTTGGCCGGGGCGGACACCGTGGTGGGCAACGCGGCGGGGGGCGGCCGGTGCCCGGTGACCGGCAGGGCCCCGGTCACCGGGCGGCCGCACCCGAACCCGCGCGCATGGCGCTCGAACTCCTCGGGGAAGGCGGCGAGGGCCGAGGCCACGAAGCGCGCGGTGCCGTCCGGGTGGCTGCAGGCGCCGCGCTTCTGCACGGCACGCATCCGGTCCTGCACGGCCTGCAGGGCGGCCTCTCCGCCGCCCCGCACGGCCAGGTCGAGTTGGTCGGCGAGGGCCGGCAGGCCCAGGACGCAGGGGCCGCACTGCCCGGCGGACTCGGCGGCCATCCACTGCGCGACCCGTACCGTCTCCCCGGCCGGACAGGTGTCGTACGGCAGCGGCAGTACCGCGCCCGCGCCCAGTACGGCATCGCACTCGGCCAGCGAGTCCCGGGACAGCGTCACGGTCTGCGCGTCCGTGGGGGAGACGAACGTGCCGTGGTAGCCGCCGATCAGCACGCCCTGCCCCTGATCCATCCCGCACAGTGCCAGGACCCGGGCCAGCGGCACCCCGTAGGGGACCTCCACCACCCGGTTGCCGGCGACGGTCAGCAGCAGGGTGCCCGGCTCCGTGGGCAGGCCCGCGGTCCGGTAGCCGAGGGCGCCGAGCCGGGCCGCCACGGCGAGCTGGGCGTAGGTCTCGGTGTTCGACAGCAGCGTCGGCACCCCGTTCAGCCCGCGCTCGCTGGAGCGGATCTTGCGGCCCGAGGGCAGTCCGGGCCCGCCGCCCAGCCCGTTGGTCATCGCGCTGCCCTCGCCGGTGACGAACCGCTCGGTCAGCAGGGTGACCCGTAAAGCCGGCCGCACCGGGCCCCGTTCGGCGATCGCCCGCCGCACCGAGTCCTCGACGTCCGTGCGGGTCACCCCCAGGGCGACCTCCTGGGCGCCGAGCGCGTCGGCGGCCAGCAGCGCGCCGTCCAGCACCAGGTGCGGGGCGTGCAGCAGCATCGCGGTGTCCTTGAGGCAACTCGGCTCGCCCTCGCTGCCGTTGACCACCACCGCGGCCTTGCCCTCGGCGCGCGCCATGCCGTCCAGCACCGCGCTCACCTTGCGGGCGAACGGGAAGCCGGCGCCGCCGCGGCCGCGCAGATCGATGTCCTCGGCGAGCGCCACCAGTTCCTGCGCGGTGAGCTGCGGCAGGCTGCCGTGCCGGGCCAGATGCGCCACCCGGTCCATGCGCGGCATCTCGTCGAGCCCGGCCAGCAGTCGTGGCGGGCCGAACGACGCCAGCGTCGGTACGGGCTCCGGCGCGGACAGCGCCGGCAGCAGACGGGTGGGGGCGGGGGCGGTCATGGGAGTTCTCCTGAGTTCGTGCGGGCATCGCGCAGCCGCAGCGCCAGCCGAACGGCCACCGCGACGAGACAGACGGCGTACCCGGCCAGCGCCCAGCCGGCCGCCGCGCGGCCGGACTTGAGGCCGTGCACCAGCGCCAGCGCCCACGCCAGGTAGGCGCTCATGTGCAGCGCCCGCCACCAGCGGGACGCCGCGATGCCGGTGAACGCACCGCGCACCGCGCCGGTCACCGCGACGGCGACGAACACGTAGGCGGCGAGCGTGCCCAGGCCGATGAGCACCGGGCGGGCGCCGTCGGTGAAGGGCACGGCGACGGACGCCGCGCCGGTGTGGCCCTCGGCGACCTTGACCCAGATGTGCAGGCCGAGGAAGCCGAGTCCGGCGACGCCGGTGCCGCGGTGCACGGCCTGGGCGAGCAGCCGGTGGCCGGTCTGCAGCACCATGCGGTCGGTGGCCGCCAGGCCCCACAGCACCGTCACCGACAGCGAGACCAGCGCGAGGACGCCCGCGCCGAAGTCCAAAAAGCGCATCAGGGTGTCCATCGCGCCGGAGTGCAGGGTGACGGCGATGAAGAGCAGCAGCGCGGCCGGAAGTGCCGGGCGCAGCAGGGCGGTCGGGGCGGGGCCGCCGGGCTTACGGCGGCCCGGCGGCCCGGGTTCGTTCGGGGGCCGCCGGGCGCGCGTGCGGTCCGGCGAGGGCCGGGCGCGGTGTGTTGCCCGGCGGCTCTGACGGGTCTGCAAACGCGGTGCGGACATCGGACCTCCCGGTGTCGGGGCACGGGTGCGGGACACGAATTCCGGTGAAATTCCGTCGGCGGGGTATTTGCCCGAAGCTATTGCGGGGCTTTTGTGCGGGTGACCCCCGGTAACGTTCAACATTCCGTAACCGGGCGGATACACAGGGCCGTAAACCGGATGTGCAAAAGCATCTACGAGCGCGTTCAAGCTTTCGTAAGGTTTATCGCGCTGTGACAAATTCCTGCACCGGCGTCGCGATCGCGCCGGGGGACTCCGGATGATGCCCAGTCAGGCGCACGGGGGCGCCCTTCCCCAGTCCAACCCCCCATCCCCGCCAGGATCGAGGTAACTGATGTGTGATCTCCTGAACCGCATCTGGTCGCGTCCCCGAGGCGAGTGGACCCGGGTAGTCAGAAATGCACTCCCGGGCCTCGCCGAGGAGGTCGTCGCGGAGTTGCAACGCGGATTTCCCGCATTGGCGGCACTTCTCGGCGATACCCCCGTGGAAGAGGCTCAATGGGCCCTAGAACAGGCGTTGCTGACAGTTCTGGGTTACCAAAAAGAGTCGGAAAGTAAACGTCCGGCCGTGTCATCGGTGGTCACGCCGATGCCGGTCGCCCGGGCCCGACAGGACCTCTTCGAAGTGCTCGCCGGTCAACGGGAGACCCCGGAGGAGGGATTGGGCGAGCTGGCCCGCGCGGCCGGCTGGCCGGTCCCGGACACCCTCCAGGCGGTCGTCCTCGCCACCCCCGCCGAGGCGCCCCAACTCGCCGCCGCACTGGGCCATGCACTCATCGGCTCGGTCGACGGCTACACCTGTCTCTTCGTCCCGGACCCGGCCACCCAGACCCGGGCCCGCCTGGAGGCCGCCCTCAAGGGCCGTGCCGCCGCGGTCGGCCACTCCGTACCCGCGACCGACACCGCCTCCTCCCTCCGCTGGGCCCGCTACCTCCTCACGCTGGCCCCCGGCCGGGTCGGCCCGGAGGCCCGGCCCGCCTTCGTCGACGACCACCTCTCCGCCCTGCTCCTCCTCCAGGACGAGTCCCTCGCCGACGCCCTCACCTCCCGCTGGCTGGGCCCGCTGGAGGAACTGACCCCCCGCCAGAGCGAACGCCTCGAAGTCACCCTGCTCGCCTGGCTGGAGGGCGGCGGCGCCCCGGAGGCGGCGAAACTCCTGCATGTCCACCCCCAAACGGTCCGCTACCGTCTCCGCCAGATCGAGAAGCTCTTCGGCCCGGTCCTCCGCGACCCCCGCACCCGCTTCGAACTCGAAATGGCGCTGCGCAGCCGCCGTCTCATGGCCCACGTCCGCTCCTACCGGGCCCGCGCCGGCCGCCGCGCCCGCACCGTCGCCTCCTCCATACGACCACTGGGCGTGGCCCGGGAGGCGCGGGTGAACGGGTTGTGAGGCCGCGGAGGCCGACGAGAACGTCCCGGCGCGTCCGCTGATCTGACCACGGCGGCCCGCCGCCGGGTTCGGCCCCGTCCCGGTATCCGGGGCGGGGCCCCAGTGCTGCCCTGGCCGTGCCCCGCCCGGGAAGCGCGGCCCCGGAGTCAGCCCCGCCCCTCCGCCTCGAAGATCCGGTCCAGGTGGTGCCGGAGGACCGTGACGGCCGAGTCGGGGGTGCGGTGGCCCACCAGGATGCTGGTGCCGAGGCCGGCGGAGAGGGCGAGGAGGGTGATGGCTTCGGTGCGGGCGTCCAGGTCGGGGTGGGTGAGGCCGGCGGCCCGTGCCTGGTGCAGCAGGTCGGCGAGGGCGTCCTCGGCGGCGGCGGGCTGCTGGAGGAAGGGCTGGGCGGCGAGGGCCGGTTCGGTCACGGACAGCACCGCGTACGAGGTGTGGACGAGGTGGAAGGTGCGGCTCTCCTCGTCGGTGGGGAGGGACGTCATGAGGAGGGATTCCACGGCGGCGCGCGGGCCGGGGGCGGTGCCGGCGGACCGGATGCGGGCGGCGACGCGTTCGCCGAAGCGGGCGGTCAGCTGCTCCAGGCCGTAGAGCAGCAGCTTTTCCTTGGTCTCGAAGTAGTACTGCACCAGCCGCAGGGACACGCCGGCCTCCGCCGCCACGTCCCGCATGCCGACGGCGTGCAGGCCGCGCCGGCCGGCGACCCGTACGAGGGCCTCGGCGATCTGGGTGCGCCGCTCTGCGTGGTCCACGCGTTTGGGCATGGGGCGTGTCTCCGCTCGTCGTTTTCCGTCATCGGCCCGGAGGTCCGTGGGGCGATTTTGATGATACCGCCGTATCAACAACGTGGTACGGTCGTATCACGAAAACCAGGCGCCCCGGAGGTGACCGTGTCCCCGTCCACGACCCGTAGCCGGGCCGATGTCGGCCGCTATGTGAACGACACCCTGCGCGACCGCTACTTCGCGGCCTGCGATGCGGTCTACGCGCTCGGCGCCCCCATCCGTGAAGAGCTGGACGTGGAGACGTCCTACGGGACGACGCACGTCTACCGGTACGGCCCGGCGGACCCGGCGGCGGCGCAGCGCACGCCCGTCGTCCTGGTGCACGGATCGGGCAGCTGCTCCGCGATGTGGTACCCGAACACCCCCGCGCTCAGCGCCGAACGGACGGTCTACGCGATCGACACCCCGGGCGACGCGGGCCGCAGCGTGCACCGCGAACCCCTGCACCGGCCCGAGGACGCCGCGCGGTGGCTGGACGAGACGCTGGCCGCGCTCGGCCTGGACCGGGTGCACCTGGTCGGTTCCTCGTACGGGGGGTGGCTGGTCCTGAACCAGGCGCACCGCGCGCCCGGCCGGCTCGTCTCGGTCACGCCGCTGGACCCGGGCGGCCTGGAGAAGGTGGGGCTGCGCTTCTTCGTCTGGATCTTCGTCAGCCTCTTCGCGACCTCGGCGCCGCGGGCCCTGCGCCCCGCGCTGGCGAAATGGCTGGAGCAGCCGGTGCTGGTGGTGCCGGAACTGCGCACGATGATCAGGGCGGGCGTCCGGGCCTTCCGCATCCGCCGCCCGGCGCCGCTGCCGCTGTCCGAGGACGCACTCCGCAGCATCCGCACCCCGATGTACCTGGTGCTCGGCAAGCGGAGCCTGCTGCTGCACCCGAAGCGGCAGGTCGAGCGGGTGCCGCGGCTGATTCCCGGGGCCCGCGCCGAGATCGTCTCCGCCACCGGCCACGGACCGCAGATCGATCACGCGGACGTGGTCAACGAGCGGATGCTGGCGTTCATGGAGTCCGTGGACCTCGCGGAGGACCGGGGGCATGCGCCGTCCGGCCTCGGGGGGTGAGGGGCCCCTGCCGTGACGCGCCACTTCCCCGGGACGGCTGCCCGTCCCGGGGAAGTGGCGCATCAGTGCGTCAGCGCATCAGCGCATCGGTGAACCGGCGGCTCAGCGGCACTTCTGGCCGTTGTTGATGCAGGAAACCGCCTTGTTCATCAAGTCGTCCGACATCACGTTGATGAAGTCGCCGTGGTCGGTGACGGGTTTGTGCAGCTGCTCGGGGAAGCTGTCGACGGCGAAGCTGGCGCCCTGGGGGACGTCGTAGGTGATCCGCTCGACCAGCTGCGGGATCGCCTTGAAGTTGTTGGGGCAGTTGCCGTTCTGGTCGGAGAACGCCACGTGGTCGCGGTGGTTGCCGCTGTCGATGTCCCGGCCGTCCCAGCAGTTCTGGAACGCGAAGGTGCGGACGACCTGCGAACCGCTGGGGCAGATCGGGTACTTGTCCTTGAGCTGGCGGTCCTCGAAACCGGTGCACGACCAGGAGGCGTTGGCGTTCTTCGTGCCGTTGGTGAACGCCTTCGCGTCACCGGTGATGATGCGCAGGAAGCGCGGCATCGCCTCCACCTGGCCGGCCTGGCTGCCGCGGAAGGTGAGGGTCGCCGTGGCCGGGGTCAGCACCGAGCCGACGTTGGCGTCCTGTGCGGCGCCCGGCTTCTGCTCGGCGTTCCCGTCGAGCTTGCGCAGCACCGGCCAGTAGTAGGTGGACTGGTCACCGTTGGTGCAGGTGGTGTCGGAGGAGGCGAGGGAGTCGTTGTTGGAGAAGGCGTCGGTGGTCTTGTTGCCGACGTAGTCGTGGGTGTGGTGGGCGCCGTTGCTGACGCCCGGCGTGACGATGACGTTGTCGGGGTTGAAGTGCCCCTCCTCGTTGCGGCCGCACTCGGTGGTGAAGGTGCCGGTCGTGGCGTTGCCGCCGCGGGGCGCGGCGAACGGCGGGTCCCCGGCGTTGGGCTGGACGGTGGTGATGTCGACGAAGTCGTCGGGGGAGGGGCCACCGGGCCGGCCCTGCTGCTGGTCGCCGTTCTGGCCCTGCTGCTGACCCGGGTCCTGGTTCTGCTGCTGACCGCCGTCCTGACCCGGCTGCTGGGTCTGCTGCTGGCCGCCGTCCTGGGTCTGGGGCTGCTGGCCCTGGTACCAGCCGTCCTGGGTGGACTTCGTCGAGTCGTAACCGCCGGTGCCCGCGCCCTCGTTGACGGGCTTCATGGTGCAGCCGCTCATCTTCCACAGGTACGACGGCCGTTTGGCGTCCCGGGCGATCGCGGTGATCATCGTGCTGATGGTCCGCTGCCGCTGCTGTTTGAGCTGGGTGAGGACCGCGCTGCCGCTGCCCTCCATCATCCGGTGGTAGGCGTCGTGCACCTGACGGTCGAGCGTCGCCAGGCCCTTGGAGACCTGGAGCTGGGCGCTGTGCGGGACCGTGCGGAGCCGTATCCCCACGTCCGGACAGGAGATCGTGCTGGCCAGGACGGTGTGCTGATGGCCGGCCGTCGGCTCCGAGTCGGAGCCGCCGGCCAGCGCCGTGGTCGCGACCGCGGCGAGGCCGCCGCCGCCCAGCAGGAGCGCGGCCGCGGCGACCAGCATTCTGTTCGTCAGGCGGGAGCGTTTGTGGGACTGCTGGCGCTGTTGCCGTGGGCGGTGCCCTTGCCGTTGCGTCATGGGATCACTTCGCTTCGTCCGGTGTAGGGGGTGAGGGTGAATGCGCCTGATGGGGCGGCCGGTCGGCGTGGGTCACGGTGGCCGGGCGCCCCGGTGGGCAGTGCCTGGTGGGACGGGCGCGACCCGGCTGCCGTCCGCCGCGGGGCCGGGGTACGGCCCGCCGCCGGGCGGCTCAGCTGCTGTGCAGGGTGTTGAAGTCCACCTGGCCGGTGTTCTCCAGGACCGTGATGTGGTCGAGCACGGTGGAGTTGGCCTTGTTCGCCAGGGAACGCACCATCGTGTTCTGGGTCTGGTCGCGGACCATCGCGATCAGCCCGAAGACCTTGCCGTGCGACCGGCGCAGCAGCTCGGCGAAGAGACGGGGGTACTCGGCGTCCGACGCGGAGTTCAACTGCCCCAGCCAGCCCTGCTGTTCGGCGCTGGGCTGGTTGGGCAGCGGGATGCCCAGGGCCCGGCCGGCCTCCACCGACCGCCGGTCCAGCTCGGTGTGCCCGGCCACGAGGTGGTCCCCCGCGGTGCGGACCGCCGCCGTTTTGCCGCGTTCCTGGGCCTGCCGGCCCGCGGGCATCTCCCACAGCCCGGCCAGCCTGACCTTGCGTACGAAATCCCGGTCCATGGCGGTCAGCGGGCCGTAACGGGTGTTGACCGTGCCGCCGCCGTCATCGTCGTACGAGACCGTGTTCGTCGCCGCCGACGCGGTCTCCCCGAAGAGCTGCACGGGCAGCAGCAGCGCCGCGAGGGTGGCCACGAGGGCGGCGACCACCAGTCCCGTGGCGATGGACCGCCCGGATGCTGCGGAATTGCTGAGGATCGACCGCACGGAGCGCCTCCCGGTTCGTCCCTACGGGAAATGGACTGGAATGCCACCGGACGCTAGGCCGCGCACCGGCCTCGTGGACGCGGGTTCTCACCCCTGGACAAATTACGGCCGGGCCCGCCGCGGCCCTGCTACGGTGCCGCGGGCGGGCCCGGACGTGAGCCGGTGCGCGGGCGGGCAGACGTGTGCCCGGCGCGCGGGCGGGGCCGTGCCCACCACCCGCCGCCGGGGACCGCGCTCTTCAGCGTGCGTACAGGCCCGCCGCCGCCCACCGGCGGCGTTCCTTGCGGGTCTCCGGCTCCTGGCGCTCGCCCTGCGCGTACAGGGCGTCGATCTCCGCCGCGTAGGCCCGCACGATCGCCGCCCGACGCAGCTTCATCGAGGGCGTCACCAGGCCCGACTGCTGGCTGAACTCGCCCGGCAGGACGCGGAAGGCGCGGATCGACTCGGCGCGGGACACCGAGGCGTTGGCGCGCGCCACGGCCCGCCGGACCTCCGCCTGCAACTGCTCCTCCGGCGACGGCCCCGCATCGGCGCCACCGCCGCCGGCACCGCCCTCCTCCGGCTCGCCGCGCAGTTTCCGCCACTGCGCCAGCGCCTCCGGATCGAGGGTGATCAGCGCCGTCACGTACGGCCGGTTGTCGCCGACGACCACGCACTGCGAGATCAGCGGATGGGCGCAGAGCCGCTGCTCCAGTCCCAGCGGGGCGACGCTCTTGCCGTTGCTGGTGATGATGATGTCCTTCTTGCGGCCGGTGATGACCAGGTAGCCGTCGTCGTCCAGGTGCCCGAGGTCACCGGTGGGCAGCCAGCCGTCGTACAACCCGCTGCCGGGATCGTGGCCGCCGCCGGGACCGCGGTCGGCGCCGGGGGACCGCCCGTTGCCCGGGCCCGCGCCGCGCCGGTGTCTGCCACCCGGTACGGCACCGTCGCCACCGACGCCGTCCCCGGTGTCGGCCCCCTCCTCCTCGTCCAGATAACCCGCGAACACCACCGGCCCGCGCACCCACACCTCGCCGTCCAGCGCCAGATGGACCGCGCTGCCCGGCAGTGGGAGTCCCACCGTCCCGAAGCGGACCCGGCCGGGCGGCTGGGCGGTGATCGCACCGCTGGTCTCCGTCAGGCCGTACCCGTCGTAGACGGTGATGCCGATACCGGCGAAGAGCAGTCCCAGCTCCCGCAGCAGGGGCGAACCGCCGGAGACCGCGGTGCGCACCCGGCCGCCCAGCAGGTCCCGGATGCGGGAGTACACCAGCCGGTCGTAGAGCGCGTGGCGGGCCCGCAGGAACGGGTCGGGGCCGCGCCCGGTGCCCCGGGCCTGTGCGGCCTGCGCCTCCGCGTAGCGCACCGCGACGGTCATCGCCGCGTCGAACGTCCGCCGCCGGCCGGCCCGTTCGGCGGCCAGCCGGGCGCGGGCGCAGAGCTTCTCGAAGACGTGCGGCACCGCGAACAGGAACGTCGGCCGGAACGACGCGAGCGCGGGCAGCAACTCCTCCGAGGACGGGTCGGGCTGATGGGCGAGCTTGACCCCGCCGCGCAGACACGCGACCTGCGCCACGAGCCCGTAGACGTGCGCGAACGGCAGGAACGCCAGCAGCGACGGACGTTCGCCGGGCGGGGCCAGCAGCCCGCCCCAGCCCGCGTAGAGGGTGTCGCACTCGGCGGCGAGATTGGCGTGCGTGATGACGCAGCCGCGCGGGCGCCCGGTGGTGCCCGAGGTGTGCACGATCGCCGCGGTCGAACCGGGCGTGACGGCGTGCCGCAGCCGGTGCACATCGGCCTCGGGCACCCGGGTGCCCTCCTCCGTCAGCCGCTGGAGGCAGTCCAGGTCCAGCTGCCACAGCCGGCGCAGCCGGGAGCGCGCGTCGCAGGCCTCCGCCACGGTCATGGCGTGCGCCTCGTGCTCGACGACGATCGCGGTGACCTGCGCCCCGTTGAGGATGCAGCGCAGCTGCTCGGCCGACGCGGTCGGGTAGACCGGCACCAGCTCCCCGCCGATCGCCCACAGCGCACAGCTGAACAGCGTCCACTCGTAACGGGTCCGGGACATCAGCGCGACCCGCGCACCGGGCCGTATCCCGTCCGCCAACAGCCCTCTGGCCAGGGCCATCACCTCGTCGCGGAATTCCCGTGCGGTCACCTCTCGCCAGCCGTCCGGCGCCCGGTCGTCGCGCCGCGCCAGCTGGACGAAGTCCGGCTGGTGAGCGGCGGTGTCGAAGACGGAGTCGGCCAGGCCGCCGGTCCGCAGCGGAGCCGCCAGGGCCGGAACGCTGATATCGCGCACAGCACCTCCTAGGTGTTCCCCCTTGGTCCCCGGTCCCCCCACCCCCGGTCCACCGCCGTCCCGACGGCAGGGAGGGCAAGTTACCCACAGGTGTCCCGGCCGCCCAGGTCTACGGCTACTCTTGAGCGGAAGACGACAAGTCCTGGTAAGCGGCTAGGCGGAAGGAGGCACAGCATGTACCGGCTCGTCGAAGCATGGCGGCTGTACACCTCCGCGGTCCTCTTCCTCCTCGCCGGCCTCCTGCTCACCCAGACGGGCCTGACGACGGCTCTGACCGCGGCCGCGACCACCGCCGCGCTGTTGCTGCTGTGCAGCGCCTTCCTGATCGCGGCCAGCGCGCAGCCGGTGCCACCGGGGCGGATCCGTACGGCGATCCGCGACCGTGAGCGACGTACCGCCTTCCTGCCACAACGCGACCCGGACGCGGCCGGCCGACCGCGCCCCCGAGCACCGGGCCGCCCCCTCCCGACGGCCGCGTAGACGCACGGGCAACTCCCCCTTCCTCAAGGGGCGGCGCCCGCCGACTTCCTCAAGGGGGCGGCGCCCACACGACGGACAGCTCCCGCCCACCAAAGACTCCCGCAGTCCTCGGGCGTGACTCCCGCACCTCGGGCTCCGTTTCCCTCCCTGTCCCCGCGTCCACGCAGCTCGTCACGCCGAAACCCGTCTCCCGGCACGACGAGACCCGTGGAGGGCTCACCCATGTCCATGTTCGGCTTCCTCGGCGATGCGCTCGGGCGCGCCGCCGCCGTGCTCGACCCGCTCTTCGGTGATGCGGCCGTGGCCGTCACCATCGTCCTGTTCACCCTCGCGGTACGCGCCGCACTCCATCCGCTCGCCCGCGCCGCGGTCCGCGGCGAGAAGGCCCGCGCGGCCCTCGCCCCCGAGCTCCAGGCACTCCAGCGCAAGCACAAGAACGACCCCGAGCGGCTGCGGAAGGCGATGGCCGACCTCTACGCCAAGACCGGCGCCTCGCCGCTGGCCGGCTGTCTGCCCTCGCTGCTCCAACTGCCCGTGATCTTCGTGATGTACCACCTCTTCTCCACCGGGGGCGGCGGTCTGCTCGACCACACGCTTCTGGGCGCACCGCTCGGCGGCCACTGGGCCGAGGCCCTGGCGGACGGCGGCCCCTTCGGCCCGCAGGGCCTGGTCTACCTCGTGCTGTTCGTCCTGATCGCCGCGGTCGCCACCTGGAACTACCGGCGCGCCCGTGCCACCGCGGCCCAGGCCCCGACCCCGGACCGGCCGCTGCCCGGTATGGCCTCCATGGCGAAGCTGATGCCGCTGCTGTCGTTCGGCACGCTGATCACGGTGGCGGTGGTCCCGCTGGCCGCCGGCCTGTACATGGTGACGACGACGACCTGGACGGCGTGTGAACGGGCGCTGCTGCAGAGGGACAAGGGGAAGCCGGAGCTCAAGGGGAACGAGCGGCAGAAGCAGCAGAAGGAGGAGGACGAGGACCCGGCCGTGGGGATGAAGCCGGCGGACGTCCCCGCCGACGGCACGCCGCCCGTCGCCACCGCGGCCACCCCTCGCCGCGTACCGCAGCAGCGCGCGCCGAAGAGCCGCGCGGCACGCCAGCGGGCGGCGCGGGCGAGGGCCAACGCGCAGGCGCGGACCCGGGCCGGCGCCGAGGCGCGGCCCGGTACCCGGGCGGCCGACGCGGAGGTGCGGAGCCGGGCCGACTCGGGCGGCACCGAGCAGATCGTTACTACCGCTCCGTAACGGTCCAGTCCGTGAACGGGGTCTTGCGGACTGGACCCCGTTCTCGGAGGATCGACCAAATCGCTCGATGGCCGTCCCCCATCGGCCGGCCCGGAAGACCCTTCCAGGGCCGACCCTTCGACCACGGGAGTTGAACCGATGAAGCTGCTGCGTGTCGGACCGGTGGGGGCCGAACGCCCGGCGCTGCTCGACGGGGAAGGGGTTCTGCGGGACCTCTCGCAACTGGTGCCGGACATCGACGGAACACTGCTCGCGGACGACGAGAAGCTCGCCCGGATCCGCGCCGCCGCGGCCGCCGGCGATCTGCCCGCGCTGGACGGCGCGGGCCTGCGCACCGGTCCGCCGGTGGCCCGGATCGGCAAGGTCGTGTGCATCGGGCTGAACTACCACGACCACGCCCGCGAAACCGGCGCCCCGGCCCCCGAGGAGCCGATCATCTTCATGAAGGCCCCCGACACGGTCGTCGGGCCGGACGACACGGTCCTCGTGCCGCGGGGCAGCGTGAAGACCGACTGGGAGGCCGAGCTGGCGGTCGTCATCGGCCGTACCGCCCGCTATCTGGAGTCCGATGAGCAGGCGCTGGCGGCGGTGGCCGGTTACGCGGTGGCGCACGACGTCTCGGAGCGCGCCTTCCAGATCGAGCGCGGCGGCCAGTGGGACAAGGGCAAGAACTGCGAGACGTTCAACCCGCTGGGGCCGTGGCTGGTGACCGCCGACGAGGTACCCGACCCGCAGGCCCTCGGCATCCGGCTGTGGGTCAACGGTGAACCGAAACAGGACGGAACGACCGCGGAGCAGATCTTCCCGGTGGCCGAAGTGGTCCGCTACGTCAGCCAGTTCATGACGCTGTACCCCGGCGACGTCATCAACACCGGCACGCCGGCCGGCGTCGCCATGGGCCAGCCCGAGCCGAAGCCGTACCTCAAGCCCGGCGATGTCGTCGAGCTGGAGATCGACGGACTCGGCCGCCAACGGCAGCAGCTCAAGGGGGCGTAGCTTCCCACGTACTCGGCCGTCCCGCCGCGGTGGTTTCTCGCCGCGGCGGGACAGTCAGGTACGTACGGGGCGCCGCACAGCGCGACGGCGAGCAGCAACCACGGCGCTGCCGCCGAGTGCGTGGGGGCGCCGCACAGCGCGACGGCGAGCACCGCCGACGGCGGATCAGCCAGATGCGTGGGAAGACGCCCCGTGGAGGAACCGTTCGAGGCCCGCGACCACCAACGCATGGTCGTCGGCCTGCGGTAGGCCGGAGACCGTGACCACGCCGACGACGCCCGTGCCGCGCAGCCGGATCGGGAAGGCCCCGCCGTGCGCGGCGTACCGGTCCGGGTCCAGCCGTGAGGCCTCCTCGAAGGTGCGGCCCTTGGCGCGGAAGCGGGCGCCGACGAGGAACGAGGACTCCGCGTAGCGTTCGACGACGGCGGATTTGCGGGCGATCCAGGCGTCGTTGTCGGCGGAGGTGCCCGGCAGCGCGCAGTGGAAGAGTTGCTGGGCGCCGCGCCGGATGCCGATCGTGACCGCGGCGCCGCGGTCCCGGGCCAGCTTCACGAGCAGCGAGCCCAGCTCCCATGCGTCGTCGTTGCTGAACGTCTCGAAGACCAGGCGCCGTTCGTGCGCTTCCAGGGCGCGCACCTCGTCCTCGGCGGCGGGGGCGGTCATGCGCCCGGCCCTATCGGGACCGTCCTGCCCTCGGACGCCGACCGTTTCGCGGCCTCCAGGACGCGGAGGGCGGCTGCGGCCTCGGCCGCGGTGACCGGGGGGTCGCCGCCTTCGCGGAGGGCGCGGGCGATCGCGGCGTAGTACGCGGGGTAGTCGCCCGGGAGGGTGGGGACGGGATCGCCGCCGCCCATCCGGGGGGAGGCCCCGGCGCCGAGCCGGCCCCAGCAGGCCTTTGGTTCGACTCCCCATTCCGCGCCCTCGTCGCCGGGGCGCCGGCCCTCGCGGAGGGCGGCCTCCTGGGGGTCGAGGCCGTGCTTGGTGTAGCCCGCCTTGCTGCCCAGCACCCGGAAGCGGGGGCCCAGCAGGGCGGCGGTGGCGCTCACCCAGAGGTGGGAGCGGACGCCGCTTGCGTGGGTGAGGGCGATGAACGTGTCGTCGTCGGCCTCGGCACCCGGGCGGCGGACGTCGGACTCGGCGTAGACGGAGACGACCGGGCCGAAGAGCGTCAGCGCCTGGTCGGCGAGGTGGCTGCCGAGGTCGTAGAGGAGCCCGCCGATCTCGGTGGGGTCGCCGGACTCGCGCCAGCCGCCCTTGGGTGTCGGGCGCCAGCGCTCGAAGCGGGACTCGAAGCGCTGGACGTCGCCGAGGGCGCCCTCCTCGACGAGCTTGCGGACGGTGCGGAAGTCGTTGTCCCAGCGGCGGTTCTGGAAGACGGAGAGCAGCAGGCCGCGGTCGGCGGCGAGCGCGGCGAGCTTCTCGGCCTCCGCGGCCGTGGCGGCCAGCGGCTTGTCGACGACCACCGGCAGCCCGGCCTCCAGGGCGGCGGTGGCGAGCGGCACATGGGTCTTGTTGGGCGACGCCACCACGATCAGGTCCAGCTCGTCGGCGCGGTCGAGGACCGCTTCGGCGGTGGGGACCGTCCGCACCTGGGGATGCTCGGCGCGGGCCTGCGCCTGCCGCTCCGGACTGCTGGTGGAGACGGTGTCGAGCAGCAGTCCGTCGGTGGCCGCGATCAGCGGGGCGTGGAAGACGGAGCCGGCCAGGCCGTAGCCGAGCAGGCCGACCCGCAGGGGTTCGCCGGGGGAGCCGCCGTGGCGCTGCGGTGCGCCGGTGCGGCTCTTCTCGCTCGTCTCACTCATGCCCTCCACTTAAGCAACACTGTTGCTTAAGTGCAAGCTCTGTCGGACAATGGCAGGCGTGAGTATGGGTTTTCCCTCCGTCGGAGGCGTCGCCGGGCCGGTGGGCGGCGCCAACCTTCCCGCGTTGCGCGGGCACAACACCGCGCTGGTGATGGGGCTGCTGCGCGCGGCCGGGGAAGCGGGGGTCAGCCGGCCGGAGCTCGCCGCGCAGACCGGGCTGACCCCGCAGGCCGTCAGCAAGATCACCGCGCGGCTGCGCGCCGAAGGCCTGGCAGCCGAGGCGGGCCGCCGCGCCTCCACGGGCGGTAAGCCGGCCACCGCCCTGCGGCTGGTCCCCGGCGCCCGCCATGCCGTCGGCCTGCACCTGGACCGCGACGAGCTCACCGCCGTCCGGGTCGACCTCGCCGGCCGCGCGGTCACCGTCCGGCGCGCCCCGCTCGCCTTCACCGCGGGCGAGGAGCAGGTGCTCGGCACCGTCGAACGGGAGGTCGCGGCGCTGCTCACGGAGGCCGCGGGACCGCCGGTCCTGGGCGTGGGGGTGGCCTGCCCGGGCCCGCTGGACCACACGGCGGGGGTGCTGCACCGCGTCACCGGCGCCCCGGAGTGGGACGGCTTCCCGCTGCGGGACGTCCTCGCCGCGCGGTTCGCCCTGCCCACGGTGCTCGACAAGGACACCAACGCCGCGGCGCTCGGCCTGGCACACGGTATGCCCGCGGACGCCGGCTCCTTCGGCTATCTGCACCTGGGTACCGGCCTCGGCGCCGGCCTCGTCCTGGGCGGCAGCCTCTACCGAGGCCCGCGCACCGGCGCCGGCGAATTCGGCCACCAGATCGTCCAGTTGGACGGCCCGCGCTGTGGTTGCGGGCAGCAGGGCTGCATAGAGGCGCTGTGCCTGGCGGCGGTGGCCCGCGGCGATCTCCCGGGCGCCGCGCGGGTGCTGGGCGTGGGCGCGGCCAATCTCGTCGAACTCCTCGACATCGACCGGGTCCTGCTCGGTGGGCGCACCGTGCTCGACCATCCCGAGGAGTTCCTGGCCGGGGTGTCCCGGGCACTGGCCGCCCAGGCCCGCACCCGCGGCGGCCCCGGCGCCCGGCCCGCGGTGTCCGTGGCGCTCGCCCCCGGCGGCGCCCGCACGGTCGCCGACGGCGCGGCGGAGCTGGTCCTCGCCCCGCTCTTCGGCGGTCACCGGCCCGTACGGCAGACCGGCCAAGGGGATTGACGGGGGAGGCCGTCGGCGCGGACGCCGCCTTCGCCGAGGGCCCCGAGCTCACAGCCCCTACGGCGTGTGGCAGACCGCCTCGATGTTGTGGCCGTCGGGATCGCGGACGAACGCCCCGTAGTACGCGTCGTGGTACTCCGGCCACACCCGCGGCGCGTGCAGCGACTCCGCGCCGGCCGCCAACGCCGCGGCGTGGAACGCATCGACCGCCGCCCGGTCGGGCGCGCCGAACGCCAGATGGAGTTCGCGGCCCGGCCCCTCGTCCGTGGCCGGGACGAGCCAGAGCGTGTGCCCCGTCGTGCCGAAACAGAGGAACTCCCCGAACTCCTTCGTCCGTCCACCGCCGAGCGGGGCGAGCACCTGGTCGTAGAAGGCGGCGCTGGCCGCCACGTCCGTCACCTGAACCGCTATGTGATCGAGCATGCGCCCAGCGTGCCACCGGCCGGGCCGCCTGTCCCCGGGATTTCCGCGGCCCGGGTCCCGGTCGGCCCGCCGCCGGGTGCGAGTCGGCCCGCCGCCGGGTGCGAGGATCACCGCGGCGTCGCCGGCGACGGCACCGCGCTCCCCATCAAGACGCTGCACGACGGCCACAGCCCGGCCGACCCAGGCCCAGGCACAGGCACAGGGGTCGGGCCCAGACCCAGGCACAGGCGTAGGGGCCGGGCCCAGGCACAGGCGCAGGGCCGGGCCCGCCGCTGGACGCGGGGGCCCGGCCGCCTCGGACGCCGCGTGCGTGTGGTGGATTCAGACCAGGTCGACGAGGTCAGCGATGGAGTCCACCACGTTGGTCGGCCGGTACGGGTACTGATCGATGTCGGTGCGGCTCGTCAGCCCCGTCAGCACCAGGAACGTCTCCATCCCGGCCTCCAGCCCCGCCAGCACATCGGTGTCCATACGGTCGCCGATCATGGCGGAGGACTCGGAGTGGGCACCGATGGTGTTCAACGCGCTGCGCATCATCAGCGGGTTGGGCTTCCCGACGAAGTACGGCTCCTTCCCCGTCGCCTTGGTGATCAGCGCCGCCACCGATCCGGTCGCCGGCAGGGCGCCCGCGGGGGAGGGGCCGGTGTTGTCGGGATTCGTGGCGATGAAACGGGCACCGTCATTGATCAGCCGGATCGCCTTGGTCAACGCCTCGAAGGAATACGTCCGGGTCTCGCCCAGAATGACGAAGTCCGGGTTCAGGTCCGTCATGACGTAACCGGCGTCGTGCAGCGCGGTGGTCAGCCCCGCCTCGCCGATGACGTACGCCGTACCGCCCGGGTGCTGGTTGTCCAGGAACGTGGCGGTCGCCAGAGCGGAAGTCCAGATGTTCTCGGCCGGCACCTCCAGCCCGATCCGGTTCAGACGGGCATGCAGATCGCGCGCGGTGTAGATGGAATTGTTGGTGAGCACCAGGAAGGGCCGGCCTGAATCGCGCAGCTTCTTGATGAAGCGATCGGCCCCCGGCACGGGGACGCCCTCGTGCATCAGGACGCCGTCCATGTCGGTGAGCCAGGATTCGATGGGCTTACGCTCGGTCATGGTCCTACCGTACGAGCAGCTCCGGCCCGTGCGCCATCACGGGAAGAGGACGGTTGGGCGGGCCGGCGCGGGGGTTCCGGCGCACCGGCGAACCACCGGTGCAGAACCTTCGATTCGCTGGCGCCGGGCTTTCGGCTCGCCTGCGCCGGGCCTTCGGCTCGACTGAGCGGCCGGCGAGGAGGCGGGTGCGGCACCGACCATCGCGTCACGATCCCGACCGTCACCACGAACACCCCGCGGCGTCGTGCGCACAACACCGCTATTCCTCCCCCTCTTTCGACTATTCCTCCCCTTCTTTCGACACCATCGCCCTGTGCCCCGACTCGTGCCGCATTGCGGGGTGTACTCCCGATGGCGTACCAGGGCGTGCGGGGGCGGTACCCGCACCGCGCCCCGCTCCCGGTCGCCACCGGGCGCGCACGGCAGGACCTGCCCCGCTGCCCCTCGCCTCCCCGGTCCCCTCCCCAGGAGGTGACCCGCCCGCCAGGAGGCGACCTCCAAGACACGCGCTGTCGGGAGGCGACCTCCAAGGCACGCGCTGTCGGGAGGCGGCCTCCAAGGCACGCGCCGTGGAGGGAGGCCCTGCCCGGAGGCGCCCCGCTGCGAGGCGGCCCGCCAGGAGGTGACCCGCCACTCGAACGGCGCAGCTTCGGGCCGCCCCGGATGCGGGCGGGCCCGTGGAGGCGGACCTTCGGAGGCATCGGAGGTGCACCATGGGCTCACCGCAACTCGCTCTCTGCGCCGCGGTCGCGGCCGCCGCGGTGACGATGGCGCCCGCGTATGCGGCGGATCCGTACGGCGCCCGGACCGACACGGTCTCCGTCACCCGCCCGTCGGCCGCCCACGGCGGCGCGCACCCCGTGCCCGCCAGGCTCGCGGCCGCCGTGCCGGGACCGACACCGCTCGCCCCCGCCCCGCACGCCGCCCCCCGCCGCGAGCTGAGCAGCACCTCGGCCGTCGGCCTGGTACTCGCCGGCGGCGCCGTCCTGGTCATCGCGGGCCAGCTGCTGCGGCTCCGGCTGCGACTCCGCCGCGAACGGCAGGGCGAGGCGGATGAAAGCTGAGGACGAGGGGCCTTGGACGGACGAGGCGCGCCGGACGGACGATGGACGCCGGACGGACGAGAGGCGTCGGACGGACCAGAGACATCGGACGGACGAGAGGCGCCGGACGAACGAGAGACATCAGGCTACGGACCAGAGACATCGGGCTACGGACCAGAGGCACCAGGCTGATGAGGGGCGCCAGGTCACCGGCCACGGTCGGCCCGGGCAGCTGCTGGCCGGACTGGGCTGGGTGGTCCTGCTGCTGGGACTGTGGCTGTGGGGCCGCGACCTGTCCGGCGGTGCGGCCGCCCCGCTCACCGCAACCGGTGATGTCGCCGCCGTCGGCCGCCCGTTGGGCCGCCAGGCACCCCCGCACACACACGCCCCGGTCCCGGCCCCCGCCACCGTACGGCCCAGCCGGCTGAGCATCGCTGCACTGGGGGTGCACGGGGCGGCGATCCAGTGGTACGCCCAGGGGCCGCAACCGGGGGAGGCGGGTGCGGCACTGCTCAGCCTGCAGGGCAGGCACGATGAGGGGGAGTGGGCCGGCGGCAGGAACGACGTGACCGGTGGTCGGGAGGGCCTGGCCGGTGGCCGGGTGGGTCTGATCGGTGGCCGGGAGGGCCTGATCGGGGGCCGTCGTCCGTCGCTCAGTGGTCTCAGGCCGGGGGAGCGGGTGGACGTCGTGCGCTCCGACGGGAGTACGGTCCGGTTCGCCGTCGAGGACGTCCAGCTCCACGACCGGGCCCACTTCGAAGCCCGTACCGCCTACGCCGCCCACGACCCCGGCCGCTCCGAACTCCGGCTGACCGGGGAGGCTCCCGGCGGCAGGGGCATGGTGGTGGTCTCGGCCTACCTGACGGGCTATCAGCCCGCTGGCGCACCCCGCGGTTGAGGCGCTACGCGCGACGCACTACGCGCTGCGGCGACGACCGGCGCCGACGGCCGGACGACCGCGGCATGCGGGGCGTGACAGTCACAGCAGGCGCCGCACCTTCCCCCGCCCCCCCGCCTCCACCCCTGCCCCCGCCTCCGTACCCGCGGCGCTTCGCGGATCGCACTGGACCTGGGCGCGGCTCACCGCCGTCGCCCTCGCCGTGCCCACCGCCCTGGTGTTCTTCAGCAGCCTCGGCGCCGGCGTACCGGACCGCGGCCCCACCGCCGCCCGGATGGCCGGCCCCGGCCATGTCATCAAGGAACTGCCCGTCGTCGCCGTACGCCACGTCGAACGCTCGGGCAGCAGCAACCGCTCCGCGTCCGAAGCCGACTACACCGTCCGTCTCCCCGCACCCGACGGCGGCCGGGGCGTACCCGCTACCTTCCGCGCCGAGGTCCCCCGCGGCGTCCGGGCCCCGGGCGACACACTCTTCGTCGCCTACGCGCCCGAGCGGCCCGAATGGGGCGCGGTCGGTGCGGTGCGCCGCGCCGACGTCGAGGCCCAGCTCGTCGGCCGCACCCTGTCCGACGGCAGCACCCTGACCTCCGCCGTCCTGTGGACCGTCGCTGCCGCGGCGATGGTCGGTACCGGTACGGCGATCACCGGGCCGCCCCGCCGGTCCCGCCGGGTCGACGAGAGCTGGGTGGCCCTCCGAGCGACAGCGAACGGCCTCCCCGAACACACCCAGAACGAAGTCGATAGCGCAGTCGAGAACGAAGCCGAGAACGAAGCCGAGGACAAAGCCGGGAGCGAGGGGAGAACCAAGGCAAGAACAACCGAGACAAGAACAACCGAGGCAAGAACAACCGAGACAAGAACAACCAAGACAAGAACAATCGAGACAAGGGCAACCAAGACAAGAACGAAGACGGCAGCGGGAAGCGCACCACGGCCGACTGCCTGACCCTGCAAACGGCGGCCGGGCCCGTCCCACTCCACCTCGAAGCCTCACACCGCCACGCCGTGCCGCTGCTCACCGGCACCGAGGGCTGGCTGCTCTGGAAGCCGACCGGGGGAACTGCTGCCGGAGCGAAGGCCGAGGGCAGCACCAAGGACGAGGCCGTCGGAGTGGAGCCCGAGGTCCGAGCGGAGGACGAGGCCGCCGGGGTCGAGCCCGAGGCCGGAGCGGGGGCCGCGGCCGCCGGAGGGAAGGTCCGTGACACGGCAGGCTCGGGCTCTCCGGGCAAGGTGCGTGCCGACTTCGTGGCCGACGAAGGCTGGCAGCTTCCCGGACGCATCCCCGGGGCCGAGGCCGACCGGATCGCCGCGGCCCGCCCGTACGCACCCTTCCCGCTCGACGCCGGCCGCCGGACGCGTCTGCTGGAGCTCAGCAGCCACTGGCCGCGCACGGTGCCGGTCGGTGTACTGCTCGGCATGATCCTTTCGGTGGCCGCCGCGGGAGCCCTGCTCCTCCCGGTGGACGGTGGCTGGCGGGTCTGGACGGCCCTGGCGGGCGCCCTCGCCCCGCTCGTCCTCTGGATGACCACCGGACGCGTCACCCCACCATCGGAGCAGCCCGCAACGGGACGGGCCGCGCATTCCGGGGGAGGGACGGGGGACGGAGATCGCCCCAGCCACCTGACCAGGTAATCCAGCCCTCATCCCACACCCCACAGCCGCGCCACACCCACAGCCGCGCCACACCCACAGCCGCGCCACAGCCCGCAACCATGCCATTGCTCCCAGCAGAGCCACAGCCCGCAGGTCGACGGGAGGACGGGTGGGGCGGAATCTCCGCCCCACCCGCGCATGACTGAAGACATGACCGAAGACATGACTGACCGGCATGGCTGAAGGCATGACTGAGGGATGCATGGCGGCATGACTGAGGCCCCCCGCCATTGGCGAGGGGCCTCAGTCTTACAGTGCGCCGCCAGGGACTCGAACCCCGGACCCGCTGATTAAGAGTCAGCTGCTCTAACCAACTGAGCTAGCGGCGCCTGCTGACGTCAAGAACTCTACACGACCTCGGGCGGTGCTCCGTACCCCGGACAGCCCAGCTCACGCACCCGGTGCCTGTGATCCCGACCACTCCCGTCAGCCCTCGCCCGTCCCGCGGCCCTCCCTCCGGTCCCCCCGACTCTCGCTCCCCACGTCGCGCCCCGCCACCACCCAGCCCCACCCTGCCCACCCCGGCATGCCCGAGCCTGCACCCCCCGCCGCCTCCCTCCCCCCGCCGCCCGTCATCACCCTCCACTGCCCCCTACCGCACAAATCCCACCCACCCCACCGGGTCGAAAGCCCCCTGATTTCGGGACCTTCGACTGCCGAACCGCCCGATTTGCTCTGTGAAGATCGAGTTCACCGACCCCATGGCTTTAGCGCAGCAGTTGCCCCGTCAACGTGCGATATGTCCTAGCGGTTGAGAGGCTGCAGCCAAGAGCCAGGGCGAACGGATCGAGCACGCGAACAGGGAGGCAGCCATGGCGTCCGTCACTCCTCCTTCGCCTCCAGCAACCCCACCCTCCACAGCAACGTCTGCCAAGACGCGCGCCCCGGGCCGGGCACCCGGGACTCGCCCCTCTGTCGGAAAGGTTGATCGTCGTGGTGTCGACAGCCAAACGCACCCTTGAGATGCGGCTCCTCCTCGGACCGGACGAAGAAGTTCCGGTAGCCGGCCGGTTCAGCTACCGCAGCGACCGCCCGTACGAGGTAGAGGTGGCCTTCATCAGCCGCGGCCGCACGGTCGCCACCTGGGTGTTCGCCCGTGACCTGCTGCTGATCGGGCTGTACGACGAGGCCGGTGAGGGCGACGTACGGGTGTGGCCGTTCCGCCGGCCGGGCGAGCAGCGCCGGGTGCACATCGAGCTGACCACCGACGACAGCGTCTGTGAGCTGACGATGCGTGCCGCGGAACTCACCGCTTGGCTGGAACAGACCGCGGCGATCGTCCCACCCGGCGACGAGAGCCGCTATCTCGACATGGACATGCACCTGGCCCGGCTGCTTGCGGGGAAAAGCTAGGGAGGGCTGAAAGGCTGATGGGGGAGACGACGATCAGGGGCACGGCGCCGGCGACGGCAACAACGGCGACGGCAACGGCCACGACCACAGCGACGGTCACGGCCACGACCACGGCAACGGCGACGGCGACGGGGCCGGCAACGGACCGGGGGAAAGCTGACACGGGGACGCCGGTCGCGGCCCGGACGGATGCGGCCGCTGGAACGAGGGCAGCCGCTGCGACGAGGGCAGCCGCTGCGACGAGGGCAGCCGCTGGGATGAGGGCAGCGGCCGGGGCGGACGTGGCCGCTGAGCCGGATGCGGCTGCTGAGCGGGATGCGGCTGCTGCGATGAGGCCAGCGGTGAGGGCTGCCATGGTGACGGCGGCGACTCCGGAGGCGGAAGCGACACCTGCAACAGCCGGAGGAGCGGAGGAGACTCCTGGGGCGGCCGGGACGGTCGCGGCTCCTGGGACGGCCGAGCTGGCGGTTCCCGGGTCGGCCCATACGGCAGCGACTCCCGGAACGCTGGCGGCTCCGCGCGCGGCAGGCTCCGTACCCGCCGCACGGCGCGGTACGGAATCAGACCCGTCGACCGGCGGAACCTGCGGCCAGACCCACCAGAGCGCGGGCCACGACCCCCGCGTACACGGCTTCCTGCCCGAGCGGCCACCGGTCCGTTCCATGATCGGAACGTGGAGCCGGCTGGACGCCATGGCGCGCGCCGCCGCGACCGCACCCGACCGCGAGACCGCCGTCGCGCTCGTCGAACGCGCCCATCGCGACGGCGAGTTGTCCGCCCTGCGCCAGCGGGTCTCCCGTCTCTCGCCGCGCAACGCGGAGGCCGCGGCCATGCGCATCGCCGTGATCGCGGTGGCGTGCGGCTGGTGCGGACTGGATCCGCAGGCGCCGGCCGCGCGCGAGGTCGCCGACGAGGCGTTCCTCGAACTGTGGGCGGCCATCGCGCACCGCATCGACCACGACCAGTTCGTCGCCCTGCCCACCCTCGCCCTCCACAACTGGGCCCCCGAACGCAAGCCCCGCCGCCACATCCCCATCGACCAACTGGCCCGCACCGAACAACTCGTACCCATCGTGCGTTGGGCCCCCGAAGGGCAACCGCTCAGCCGCCTGGACCGGCTGATGCTCGCCGCCACCCGCCTGGAGGCACACGGGATCTGGCTGCTGCGGCTCGCGGAGACCCTCGCGGGCCGTTCCCCCGACGACTCCTCCACGCCGACGGCCCTCCGCCGCCTGGTCCGGGTCCAGCACGCGCTACGCGCCCAACTCCACGCGGAAGCCGCGGAACTGGCCGCCGCACCGGCTACTCCGCAGCAGCGCGCGGTGCTTGGCGCGCTCGTCGAACAGGGTGCTCTGGAGCCGCCCGTACTCCAGGCCGCCGACGCGGTACTCGGCATCGGCGGCCGCCGCATGGGCGAGGGCCGCCGCCAACTCCTGCGCCGCCATCTCCCGGCCCAGCACCGCGCCTGGCTCAGCGCGATGGACCGGCACTGCGCGCCCGTACGCACCCTCGCCCACCGCGGCGGCCCCGACGCCGCCGTCTACCGCGAGGCCCAGGAATCCCTGATCGCCCTACGCCGCACCTACACCGCCCTGGTCCACACCGCCGCCCGCCCCACCACCCCCCTCCCCACCGCCGCCTGACCACCCTCCCCACAGCAGCCTGACCACCCTTCCCACCGCCGCCTGTCCCTTCCGCCACAAGTCGCCTGAGCCTGCCCTCCGCCACGGTCGTCTGACTCCGCCACGGTCGTCTGAGCCTGCCCTCCGCCACAGACGTCGAGCCTGCCCTCCGCCACAGTTGCCTGGGTCTGCCCTCTGCCGCACTCTCTGGGTCTGTCCCTGTCCGAGCTGCCCGCCCCCCGCCCCCGCCCCTCCCCACCTCCCCGCACCTCGATCTGGACATTGGCCGGAATCGCATGGTCACGTCACATGGCCGGATCGCATGACCGGGTCGCATGGTCGAGTCGCATGGACTGGTCACCCCGTTGACCGGGTGACCGCATAGCCCCGGTCGCCACGTCGAACCGAAACCGGATCGCCGCCCCGCGCCGATCCGCGACCTGCCGGGGCCCGCCAACTGTGCCGTCGGCCACCCGAGTCGACCCACTACGCACACCGGTCCCTCACTGCACCGATCCACCACCGCTCCGATTGATCGGCTGCCTCCGTTCGGCCCAGCCGCAGGGCCCATCCCCATGCGCCTGCACCGGTCCCGAGACCGCCCGATCCGATCGTCGGCCGGATTGATCCCGCCCCGATCGTCGGCCGAAGCGATCCCGCCCCGATCGTCACCCCGACTTCGAGCTCACCGCCCCTCACCCCGATCCGGCCGTCCCTAACGACCCAGCAACAGCCCTCCGTCCGATCACCGCCCCCATCCCGTCACCGCCTGGATCCGGTCCTGGCATTGGTCTGGACATGCCCAACACCGGTTATTAGTCTGCTGTTTGGTCTAGACCGCACGCGCTCACTCGGCTCACGGAACTCCCCCCACGTTCTTCAGGAGCGAAGCATGCGCAAAAAGATCAGTGCTGCCGTCATCGGGCTCGGTGTCATCGGTGTCTCGTTGCTCTCGACGGGCAGCGCCTCCAGTCACGGCTACAGCGATGCGCCACCGAGCCGGCAGGCGCTCTGCGCCAACGGGACCGTCAAGGATTGCGGTGCGATTCAGTACGAGCCGCAGAGCGTCGAGGGCCCCAAGGGCTTCCCTGCCGCAGGTCCCGCGGACGGCAAGATTTGCTCCGGTGGTCGCGAGAACTTCGCCCAGCTCGACGACCCTCGTGGCGGCAAGTGGCCCGGCACCAAGCTCACGCCTGGACAGGGCTACACCTTCACCTGGCGGCTCACCGCACGGCACGCCACCACGGACTTCGAGTACTTCATCACCAAGGACAGCTACGACCCCGCCAAGCCCCTCACCCGCGCGGACCTCGAACCCGAGCCGTTCATGACGGTCCCCATGGGCGGCGCCCGCCCCGGGGAGACCGTCCAGCATCAGGGCACGATCCCCACCCAGAAGTCGGGACGCCACATCATCCTGGGGGTCTGGAACATCGCCGACACCGGCAATGCCTTCTACGCCTGCTCGGACGTCGATCTGTCCTGAACTGCTGCTCCTTCTGACCGCCTGCCATTTCGGACCTCCATCACTCGCTTTGGGTGTTCCTGCACTTGACGCCTCCCCGGCTTCCCTCGGGGAGGCGTTAATTACGTTACGGAGGGCAGGAGTTGGCGGCGTCACACCACGGGTTGGTTGTGGTGGGGGTGTGGGGTGGTACCAAGGGTTGATGTGCGGGCAGGGTGACTGGGTGCGGGGCAAGTCGGTGAGGGGCGGCTTGTTGCGGGGTGGTGCTGCGGTAGGGATGCAAAGCTGACGCTGTGTCAGTTACAGTGCGGCGGCATGACGGCGGCCAAGGGCAAGGCCAAGCACAAGGTCAACAGCAAGGCCAAGGGCAAGGGCACGAGCGACAGCCTGGGCAAGAGCGTCGGCAGGGATAACGACAAGGACAGGGACAGGGACAAGGACAGGGGCAGGGACAAGGGCAAGGCAGAGGGCAAGGGTGACGGCCGGGGCAAGAGTGATCGCCGGGGCGGCGCGGCGGGTGGGCGCGGTCCAGGGACCGTCGCTGAGCTGGTGCAGGCGCAGTGGGGTGATCACCGGGTCGGGGCGCAGTGCGGGGAGCGGGTGCTGACGCATCACGAGCTGGCGGGGGGAGCCGCGGCGCGGGCCGCGCTGCTGGGGGAGCTGTTACCGCGCGGGGCGGAACCGCACATCGGTGTGCTGCTCGACAACATCCTTGAGTATCCGTTGTGGCTGAGCGCGGCGGCCCTCGCCGGAGCCGCCGTGGTCGGGATCAACCCCACGCGGCGCGGCCCGGAGCTCATGCGCGACATCCGTCATACCGAGTGCGGCTTGTTGATCACCGAACGCCGCTACCTGCCGCTGCTCGCCGGACCGGAACGCGGCCTCGGCGTTCCGTCCTGCCCACTCGGGGTTCCGCCCCGCGCACTCGGGGTTCCGCCCCGCCCAGTCGGGGTTCCGTCCCGCCCACTCGGCGCTCCGTCCCGCGGACTCGGCATTCTGGCCTCCGAACAGGTCCTGATCGTTGACGACCCTGCCTATGAGGAACTGCTCCGCCCGTACGAGGGCGTTTCGCCCGCGGACCCCCTGTCGGTTGCGGGGCCGCGAGGCGCGGCCCCGGCGCCGGGACCGGGGACGCGGATGCTGCTCTACTTCACGTCCGGTTCCACCGGCGCGCCCAAGGCGGCCCTCTGCACCCAGGGCCGGCTGGCTGCCGCCGGCCGCTCGCTCGTCGACTTCCTCGGGGTGCGGCGGGACGACGTGCACTACCTCTGCATGCCGATGTTCCACGGCAACGCCGTGATCGCCGGCTGGGCCCCCGCGCTGGCCGGCGGCGCGGGCATCGCGCTGCGCCGCCGCTTCTCGGCCTCCGCGTTCCTCCCCGACGTACGCCGCTACGGAGCCACGTACTTCACATACGTCGGGCGCGCCGTCCAGTATCTGCTCGCCACTCCGCCCGCCCCCGACGACCGTGATCATCCGCTGCGGACCGGGTTCGGCACCGAGGCGGGCGCCGTCGACGTCGCCCGGTTTGCGGAGCGGTTCGGCGTACGCCTGATAGAGGGGTACGGCTCCTCCGAGGGCGGTGCGGCGATCCAGCGCACCCCGGACACCCCGCCCGGCGCCATCGGCCGACCCGCCCCCGGCGACGATCTCGCCGTCGTCGACCCCGGGACCGGCGCCGAACTGCCACGCGCCCGGCTCGACGCGGCCGGCCGACTGCTCAACGGGGAGGAAGCGATCGGCGAGCTGGTCAACCGGGGCCGCAGCTCCTTCGAGGGCTACTGGCGCAACCCCGAGGCGACCGCCGAGCGTACCCGCGGCCGGTCCACGGGAGGGCGGGTCGGCGCGGGCTGGTACTGGACCGGTGATCTCTTCTTCCGGGACACCGAGGGGTTCTTCCACTTCGCCGGGCGGACCGACGACCGGCTGCGGGTCGACAGTGAGAACCTTGCCGCCGCGATGATCGAGAACATCCTCGCCCGGTACGCCCCGGCCACCGGGGTCGCCGTGTACGCCGTGCCGGACCCGGTTGCCGGGGACCAGGTGATGGCGGCCCTGGCGCTACGCGACGGGGCCGGATTCGACCCGGAGGACTTCGCGGCCTTCCTCGCCGCGCAGCCCGACCTCGGGACGAAGATGGCGCCCCGGTTCGTACGGACGGTCGCAGCGCTGCCGGTCACCGCCACGAACAAGGTGCACCGGGTCGCGCTGCGGCGGGCCGGCTTCCGCTGTACGGACCCGGTGTGGTGGAGGCCGATGGGGGAGGGGCGGGCCGGGACGGGACACCTGGGGCCCGCGGAAAATCTGGGGCCCGCGGAAAGCCTGGGGCATCTGGGGCGCCTAGAGCGCCTGGGGCACCTGGGATACCGGAGGTTTACGGCGGAGGAGAGGGATGCGCTGCTGGACGTCTACCGCGAGCACGACCGTCTGGTGTTGCTGGAACGATGACCGGACGGCGCGGTGATCGGACGGCGCGGTGATCGGACGGCCCGGCGGCCCGGTGACCCGGTGACCCGGTGACCCGGCGGCCCGGTGACCGGACGGCACGTGGAGCGAGCGGCACGTGGAGCGAGCGGGCCGGATCGTGGCGGCAGGTGCTGCCATCCGCCACTGTAGGCACCACCAAGCACCACTAGGCACTAGGAACCACTGAACACAACGAAGTGGGCGCCCCCGGAAACCGAGGGCGCCCACTTCCTACGTGCGCCGCCAGGGACTCGAACCCCGGACCCGCTGATTAAGAGTCAGCTGCTCTAACCAACTGAGCTAGCGGCGCGCGCTGACGAAAGAAATACTACCTGGTCGAGAGGGGTGCTCATGACCACCCGCCGAGAGCACCGACCGCGGGGCGCCTCCACCCCTACCGGCCCGCGAGGCACCCCCGCCCCTACCGGCCCGCCGGGTCGGCCCCGGCCCGGCCCGGTCAAACTGGCCCGGCCCGATCAACCCGGCCCGGCCCAGCCCCGCCCGATCAACCCGGCCCGGCCCAGCCCCGCCCGATCAACCCGGCCCAGCCCGGCCCGATCAGATCGCCAACGAGAGCAGAACCGGCGCCGCCTTGCGGTTGAGGGTGTCGGCGGCCTGGCGGAGGCGGTGGGCGTGTTCCAGGGGCATCGACAGGGCGAGGCAGCCCACCGTCGAACCGGCCGTGATCGGTACGGCGGCGCAGACCGTGCCGACGGCGTACTCCTGGAGGTCCAGGACGGGGACGGTGGGCGGCTGGCTGTCGAGCTTGTGGAAGAGCCCCTTCTCGTTGGTGATCGTCCGGGACGTGAGCCGGGCGGTCTTGTGGCGCGAGAGGTGGTCCTTGCGGCCGTCGTGGTCGAGCTGCGCGAGCAGGCATTTGCCGACCGCGCTGGCGTGTGCCGTGCGGCGGAACTCGGCCCATTCGTTGACCTTCGGTGCCAGCGGGCCGTCGGCGTAGTGCAGGATCTTGACCTCGCCGTCGATGTACCGGCTGATGTAGACCGCCGCGCCGACCGAGTCCCGCAGCTGGTCGAGGGTGCGCTGCAGCTTGTCGCGCAGCGCCTGCTCGCGGTTGCCGCCGGATCCCAGCAGCAGGAGCGATTCGCCGACGACGTACGCGCCGTCGGTGACCTGCTCGACATAGCCCTCGCGCCGCAGCATCGACAGGAGGTGGGCCAGCTGGCCCAGGGACAGGCCGGTTTCCTGGGCGATCTGCACATCGGTCACGCCGTCGGCGTGCCTGGAGATCATTTCGAGCACGCGAAGGGCGTACTGCACCGAATGGAACGGCGCGGTCGGCTCGGGCTTCAGCGCCACGGTGTCCCCCTAGCAGGTTGGTACCGCTTGCGTCGTGGCCGCCGTCGGCAGGCCGGACGACGTCATGGACGACCGGTCCCGGAGAACGGGGCTGCTATCACGATAGCGGCCAACCGCCCTCGATGGAGGGGGTCTTGACCGAAAAGAGGTGGGCTTCAGTTTTCTGTACTGGGGCTTGAGACTCTGGCATATGCCAAGGTCAAGAGGGCGGGGTCCGGGGCCGGATCGCCCCGGTGGCGCCCGCCCACCCCCGGGACCGGCGGGAGAGGGCCTCGGGAGTGAGGGGTTGGCGATGATATTCGGCCAACTTGTGGCCGGTAGCAGGCCCGTTGCAGGCCCAAGGTGGGACGGGACGGGCGGCGGGCCACCAGAGGTACGGCAGGGGCGCCGCCGTGGCGCCGGCCGGGCCCGCCGGCCCGTCCCGTCCGGGAGGGCCGACGGACCGCTCAGGACGCCGGTGCCGGCGAGGCGCTCAGGACGTCCGGAGCATCTTCTCGTCGCTGGTCCACTTGATCTTGTCGCCCTTCCTTGTGCTGACGTACCACAGGAAGACGTGCTTCTCGGCCATCTGGCGGTCGAAGTGGCAGACCTGCCAGCCGCCCTTGTAGTTGCCGTAACACCGGTAGCCCGGCTGGCCGTTGGAGTTGACCGTGCCGCGGACCTCGACCCGCAGGCCGTCCTTGAACTTGGTGTACGCGGGCTTGTAGTGGCACTTGACGGCGCCGCTGCCGAACTTGTCGGTCTTCCGGTCGAGCCGGTCGGTGTAGGCGGAGACCTTGCAGCTCTTCTTCTGCACCGTGGCCCCGTGGTCCGCCGCAAGGGCGGTGCCCGACGCCATGGGCGTCGTACCGAGAATGCTCACGGCGGCGGCACTCACGAGGAGTGCGCGGGCTGCCTGGTGAACGCGCATCTGATCCCCCTTCGATTCTTTATCGGCCGGGGCGGGAACGGCCGCCCGCGGGAATTCCGGATAACGTCCGGAATTCCCCCGACGGCGTCCCCGCCGGTGAATCGCTCTCAGTCTTGAGGAGACCGGCGGGGCGGCCAATGTCGGGTCGATGTCAGTCCGCTGACGGCTGCCGCGCCGGGGGCGCGAGCCGCAGACCGTAGCCGCGGACCGAGGCGATGCCCACGTCGACGCCGGCCTGCTCCAGCTTCCGGCGCAGGCGTCGTACCGCGCTGTGGATCACGGTGATGTCCACCCCGCAGGACGCTCCCCAGGCGTCCCTGACGAGTTCCGGGAACGACACCACGCCGGTGCCCTCCCGGGCGAGGCGGGCCAGCAACCCGGTCTCCTGGGCCGTCAGTTCCAGCGCAACGCCGTGCCATATAGGCCGGGAACTTGAGGAACTGTTGGGCTGATCGCGCCCGGCCGGCCCGGGCGATATTGCGGGATTCGGCGGGCAAGGGGGCCGGTGGACGGAAATGAGAAAGGTGGTGCGCCCCGGAGAAGAGGGGCGCACCACCTGAACGCGACGCCGGTCACCAGGGTTTCACACAACCTCGCGGGGCGGCGCGCAGCGGGTCACAGCACCGCGCTGAGGAATTCCCGGGTGCGTTCGTGCTCCGGCTCGCTGAAGATCTGCTCCGGCGGGCCGAATTCGATGACCCGGCCCGAGTCGAACATCATCACGCAGTCGGAGATGTCCCGGGCGAAGTTCATCTCGTGGGTGACGCACAGCATGGTGATGTCCGTGGTGTGCGCGATGTCGCGCAGCACGTCCAGGACGCCGGCCACCAGTTCCGGGTCGAGGGCCGAGGTGACCTCGTCCAGCAGCAGCACCTGCGGGCGCATCGCCAGGGCGCGGGCGATCGCGACGCGCTGCTGCTGGCCGCCGGAGAGCTGGGTGGGGTACTTGTCGAGGTGCTCGGTCAGGCCGACCAGGTCGAGCAGTTCGCGGGCGCGCTCCTCGGCGGCGTCCTTGTCGAGGCCGAGGACGTGCACCGGGGCCTCGGTGATGTTCCGCAGCACCTTC
The DNA here is from genome assembly GCF_040640655.1 of Streptomyces sp. NPDC021749. Classification (NCBI taxonomy): domain Bacteria; kingdom Bacillati; phylum Actinomycetota; class Actinomycetes; order Kitasatosporales; family Streptomycetaceae; genus Streptomyces; species Streptomyces sp. NPDC021749. The sequence continues at coordinate 79,460 of NZ_JBFACE010000011.1, forward strand.
ATGTTGGGGAAGAGGTTGAACTGCTGGAAGACCATCCCGATGTTCTTGCGGACCTCGCGGATGTGCTTCTCCCCGGCGGGGACGAGCTTGCCGGCCTTCTCCTCGTGGGTCAGGTAGTGCGGGCCGACCTTGATGGTGCCCTCGTCCGGCTTCAGCAGCGTCATCAGCAGCCGCAGGATCGTGGTCTTGCCGGATCCGGACGGGCCGATGAGGGTGACGTGCTTGCCGGAGTAGACGGTCATGTCCAGCGAGTCGAGCACGGTGTGGGTGCCGAACCGCTTGGTGACGCTGTCGAAGCGGATCACTTCGGCGTCTCCCTGCGTCTGCGTGCGGGGAGCGCCGCCGTCCGCGGCGTTGGCCTGGTCGTTCGGCGGTGTGCGGTCAGCGGACAAGACGACGCTCCAGGGCTCGCAGGAGGAGGGAGGTGGGGTAGGAGATGACCACGAAGAGGATGCCGACGACGGTGATCGGCTCCAGGTAGTCGAAGGTGGTGGCGCTGATGCTGTTCGCCTGGAAGAGCATGTCGGCGACGGTGATGCCGGCCAGCATCGGCGTGTCCTTGAACATCGCGATGACGTAGTTGCCGAGCGCGGGGACGACGCGGCGGAACGCCTGCGGCAGGATCACCGCGGTCCAGGTGCGCCGGCGCGGCAGGTTCAGGGCCGTGGCCGCCTCCCACTGGCCCGGCGGGACGCCGTCGATGCCGGCGCGGTAGACCTCCGCGGTGTACGTCGAGTAGTGCAGGCCCAGGCCGATCACGCCGGTGGTGAGCGGCGCGAAGGTCAGGCCCCAGCTCGGCAGGACGAAGAACAGGAAGAACAACTGCACCAGCAGCGGGGTGTTGCGGATGAACTCGACGACGATGCTGACCGGCCAGGTCACCCAGCGGCTCGGGGAGCGCAGCAGCAGCGCCCACACCAGCCCGAGGGCGAACGAGACGAGGGAGCCGTAGATCGTCGCCTGGACGGTGATCCACAGGCCCTTCAGGAGGTCGGGCATGATGTCGCCGACGTAGCTCCATGACCAGTTGTTCACGGCTTTCCTCCGGTGGCCAGTGCCTCGGGGCCCTGCTGTTCGACGGGCAGTTTGCGGGAGAACCAGCCCTCGCCGCGGGGCACCGCCCGGCCGACCGAGGCCTTGGCGCGGCGTTCCAGCAGCCGCATGATCCGGGTCACCACGAACGCGACCACGAAGTACAGGACGAGGATGATGCCGTAGACCTGGGCGCTCTGGCCGGTCGACAGCCGGGCCAGCTTCGCCTGGAAGGTCAGCTCACCGATGGACAGCAGCGAGGCCAGCGCGGTGCCCTTGAGCAGCTCGATCAGCAGGTTGTTGAACGGCGGCATCATCTCGGGCACGGCCTGCGGCAATATCACCTTCCGCAGCCGCTGCCACGGGGAGAAGCTCAGCGCGATGGCCGCCTCGCGCTGGGCGGGCGCCACGGCCTGGACGGCGCCCCGGACGATCTCGGAGCCGTACGCGCCGTACGACAGGCCGAGCGCCAGGGTGCCCGCCCAGATGCCGACGAGCTGCCAGCCGAGCAGGGGCAGCGCGAAGAACAGCCAGAACATCAGGACCAGCGCCGAGGTGCCGCGGAAGAATTCGACGTAGGCGCCGGACAGGAAGCGCACGATCCAGAAGCGCGAGGTGCGGGCGAGGCCGATGCCGAAGGCGACGGCGGCGGCGAGGGCGGCGCTGTAGATCATCAGCTGGACGGTGATCCACAGCCCTTTCAGGAAGAGTTCCCACAGCGCAGAGGTCACTTTTTGCAGAGCTCCTTCGCCGTGAGGTCCGTCATGAACTCCTCGGTGAACCCGTAGGGCTTGGCGATGCGCAGGAGTTCGCCGCTCTTCTTCATCTTGTGGAGTTCGCGGTTGAAGGCGTCGCGGAGTCTGGTCTCGCCGATGCGGAAGCCGTAGCCGCCGCCGTCGCGCTGGAGTTTGCCGTCGACCTTCGGGGTGAAGGGCGGGGTCATCTCGACCTTGGGGTGCTGGCCGGTCTTGAGCGCCTCGATCATGGTCAGGGCGGTGCCGGCGAAGCAGTCGATGCGGCCGGCCTCCAGTGCCTCCATGCCGGCGATCTGGTCGCCGTAGGTCTGGATGTCGCCTTTCCGGACGCCGTTGCCGACCGCGTAGTCGATCTCCGCGTAGCCGATTCCGGTGCCCATGCGGAGCCCGCGCTTGGCGACGTCCGGGTAGTCCTTGATCTTGTGCGGATTGCCCTTGGCGACGAGGAAGGCGTCCTTCGACTCGTAATCCGGGTCGGAGAACAGCACGGCCTGGCAGCGGGCCTTGTTGATGAACATGCCCGCGACGATCACGTCGTACTGGAAGGAGTGCAGTCCGGGCACCAGGGCGCCGAATTCGACGGGTACCGGCTCGAAGTGCCGGACGCCGAGGCGCTGGAAGATGGTCTTGGCGACGGCGGGGGCCTCGCCGGTCAGTTCGCCCTTGCTGTTGATGGAGGCGTAGGGCGGCTCACTGGCGATGCCCATCCGGACGGTGCCCTTGCTGCGCAGGTCGTCGAGGAGGTGGCCGCCGTCGGTCGCGCCGCTGATGTCGACCTGGGAGCAGCCGGCGGTCGCTCCGAGGGCACCCGCGCCGAGCGCCGCCACCCCCGCGAGCAGCGATCGGCGGCCGATGCCGGGTGGCAATGTGCCGGTCATTTTTGAGGTGTTCCATGGTGGTGGAGCCATGGGCGCGCGGCTACCCGAACACCGGGCAGATATGCCGATCGTTTCCGGCCCTTGATGCAAGCCATTCCGGGGCGTGTTCCGTTCATGTTCCCTGCTGGTCCGTAGTGTTCCGTACGCCGGTATTGCCCCCCTACGATCTGAGCATGACCGATCGCTTCATCGAAGTCTCGTTGGACAAGCGCGGCGTCAGCTGCACGGCCAAGTTGCTCGACGACCGCGCTCCGATCACCTGCGACGCCGTGTGGGACGCCCTCCCGCTCGGCGGCGACGTCTACCACGCCAAGTACGCCCGCAACGAGATCTACGCCCTCGTCGAGCCGTTCGCGCCGGAGGAGCCGCCGCTGGAGAACCCGACGATCACCCCGATCCCCGGCGATCTGTGCTACTTCACCTTCAGCGACACCCAGTTGGGCACCGCCTCCTACGGGTACGAGCGCCAGGCCAAGCACCGCGGCCGCGCCACCGTCGTCGACCTGGCGCTGTTCTACGAGCGCAACAACCTGCTGATCAACGGTGATGCGGGCTGGGTGCCGGGCATCGTGTGGGGCAGCGTCGTCGACGGCCTGGACCGGATGGCGGACGCCTGCCAGGACCTGTGGCGGGCCGGCGCCCTGGGGGAGACCCTCTCCTTCCGGCGCGCCTGAGGGGCCGTCCCACCCCGGCGCTGCTACGGGGCCGGGGGTGCGGGGATCGCCGCGGCCCCCGCCTCGTAGAGGGCGTGCGCGGCGCGCAGCACGAGCGCGTCCGCATGCCGCGCGCCGACCAGCTGCACGCCGATCGGCAGCCCGTCCCCGTCCACCCCGCACGGCACGGTCGCCGCGGGCTGCTGGGTCATGTTGAACGGGTAGGTGAACGGCGTCCAGCCGGTCCAGCGGGTGTGGCCGGACCCGGCGGGCACCTCGACGCCCGCCTCGAAGGCGGTGATCGGTTCGGTCGGGGTCACCAGCAGGTCGTAGGCGGTGTGGAAGCGGCCCATCGCCTGCCCCAGCGCCATCCGCGTGTCGACCGCCGCCAGATAGTCCAGCGCGCGGTAGCCGGCGCCCTGCGCGACGATCTCCGCGAGCCCCGGGTCGAGCAGCGCCCGGTCCGCCTCGTCGAGGTGCTCGACGACCCGGGCCGCCCCGCTGAACCACAGGACGTGGAAGGCCTCCACCGGGTCCGCGATGCCCGGGTCGGCCTCCTCTACGTGCGCGCCGAGTCCGGCGAGCACCTCGACGGCCGACCGGACCGCGGCCGCCACCTCGCCGGCCACCGGCACGTCCCAGCCGAGTGACGGGCTGTAGGCCACCCGCAGTCCGGCGACCGGGCCGGTAAGCGCGGCCCGGAACGAACCCGTGGCGGGCCCGAGCTGGGACCAGTCCCGCCAGTCGGCGCCGCTGATCACGTCCAGCATCAGCGCCGCGTCGGCCGCGTCCCGGGTCATCGGCCCGACGTGCGCCAGCGTCCCGAACGGGCTCGCCGGGTACAGCGGCACCCGCCCGTACGTCGCCTTCAGCGCGAAGATCCCGCAGAACGACGCGGGGATGCGCACCGATCCGCCGCCGTCGGTGCCCAGGCTCAGCGGCCCGGCGCCCAGCGCCACCGCCGCCGCGCTGCCCCCGCTGGACCCGCCCGAGGTGCGCCGCGGATCGTACGGATTGCCGGTCACCCCGTGCCGCGGCGAGTCGGTGACGCCCTTCCAGCCGAACTCCGGGGTGGTGGTCTTGCCGAGGAACACCGCACCGGACTCCCGCAGCCGGGCCACCGACGGCGCGTCCTCCTCCCACGGCCCCTCGGCCCGCACCGTCCGCGAACCGCGCAGCGTCGGCGTGCCCCGGGTGAGGATCAGGTCCTTGACGGTGACCGGCACCCCGTCCAGCGGCCCGGCCGCCTCCCCGCGGCGCCAGCGCTCCGCCGACTCGGCGGCCGCCGCCAGTGCCGGCTCCGCGTCGATCCGGGTGAAGCAGTTCGTGGCGGCCTGGGCGGCCTCGGCGCGTTCCAGGGCGGCCCGGGCGGCCTCGACGGGGGAGAACTCGCCGGCGGCGTAGCCGGCCGCGAGGCGGGTGGCGGTGAGGTCGGCGAGATGGGTCGGTTCGGTGGTCATCCGTCCTCCGAGCGTCGGCCGCCCCGGCGGGACGGCGGGCGGGGGCGGGGCGGCCGCGCCGGGCGGCGGGCGGCCCGCGCCGTCACTGCACCGGCACGTACCCGAGCCGTTTGTCGACCACGTTGGCGAGCGGCTCGCCGGCCGCCCAGCGGTCGAAGTTGTCCTGGAACTGCTCGGCCAGCGCGTCCCGCCAGCCCAGCGTGTCGCCGCTCATGTGCGGCGAGACGATCAGGTGCGGCACGTCCCACAGCGGACTGTCCGCGGGCAGCGGCTCGCGCTCGAAGACGTCCAGCGCGGCCGCCGCGATCCGCCACTCGCGCAGCGCCGCGATCAGGTCCGGCTCGACGACCAGCGGCCCGCGCCCGACGTTGACGAACCGGGCCCGGGGCGGCATCAGCGCGAACGCGTCCTTGCCGAACAGGCCCCGGGTGGCGTCCGTCAGCGGCGCCGCGCACACCACCCAATCCGCGTCCGGCAGCAATCCGTTGAGCGCGTCACTCGCATGCACCAGCCCGAATTGCGGATCGCCCCGACGCTCCCGGCGACCGACCAGATCGACCTTGACACCCAGTGCCAGGAGGGTGCTGCCGATGGCCCGGCCGATCGGCCCGGAGCCGACCACCACGGCGCGGGTGCCGGCCAGCCGCAGCGTCTCGCGGTGCTGCCAGCGCCGCTGCCGCTGGAGCTCCCAACTGCCATAGAGATCCTTGGCCATGGCGATCACCAGGCCGGCCACGTACTCGGCTATCGGCTGCTCGAAGACGCCCCGGGCGTTGGTGACCACGGTGTCGTCGGCGATCAGCGCCGGGCACAGCAGCTGGTCCACGCCGGCGCTCGCGGTGTGCACCCAGCGCGGTTTCGGGCCCCGCTCCGGCCATGCCTCGCGGATCGCCTCCGAGGTGAAGTCCCAGGCCAACAGCACGTCGGCGGTGGGGAGTCGGCCGGCCAGCCCGGCCTCGTCGGTGAAGATCACCCGGGCCCGGCCGGTCAGCCGGTCGAGCGTGGGCGGCGGGTCGGATCCGAGGACGAGGACGGTGCTTTCGGACATAGGCCAGAACCGTTTCGAAAGGTGTGCCCGCTTTACTGGAACAGGGCGCCGACAGATGCCTGAGATGCGAGGATTGACCACGCTAAGAAGTCGTATCTACCGTGTCAACAACGGCCCTGTCCCGACGTCCCGGCTTGCTCCGGCTGCACTTCTACCACGGCCACCGGCCTGGTCATTCCAGCCCTTCGTTTCTTCTAGGGGCCTTCAATGGACGTCTCTTTTCTGGGTGGCCCCCAGCCTCAGCTCGGTGTGGGCGTTGTCGCCCCTTTTGACTTCGCGCTCGACCGCGAGCTGTGGCGCTGGGTGCCCGACGACGTGTCCCTCCACCTCACCCGAACCCCCTTCGTGCCCGTCGAGGTGAGCCTCGATCTGGCCCGGCTGGTCAGCGAGCACGAAACGCTGGACGCTGCCGTCCAGGCGCTGTGCGCGGTATCCCCGCAGGTCATCTGCTACGCCTGCACCTCCGGCAGCTTCGTCGGCGGGCTGGCGGGCGAGCGGGCGATGTGCGCCGCCATGGCACAGGCGGGAGAGGTGCCCTCCCTCACCACCTCCGGCGCACTGCTGGAGGCGCTGCGCGAGATCGGCGCACGGCGGATCGCCGTGGTCACCCCGTACACCAGATCGGTCACCGACTCCCTGGAGGACTACCTCGGCGAGGCGGGCATCACGGTCACCGGCCGTGCCTACCTCGGCCTGACCCGGCACATCTGGAAGGTGCCCTACCGCGATGTCGTCGACATGGCCCGGGCGGCCGTCGTCGGTGCCGCCGACGCCCTCTTCATCAGCTGCACGAACCTGCCGACGTACGACGTCATCCCGCAGCTGGAGGCGGAGTTGCGGATGCCGGTGCTGTCCGCCAACCAGGTGACGATGTGGGCGGCGCTGCGCGCCATCGGTGCCCGCGCGGTGGGGCCGTACCAGGCACTGCTCGACCCGGTGGCGCGGCGCGGACCGGCCGCGATGACCGGCTGGGAGCCGCCAGGCGGCGGGCCGCTGTCGCCGGACGGCGGCGGACCGCGGGCGACCCCGGAGGCCGCGTTCGCCGGACCGCCCGCACCACCTGACGGCGAACCGGACGGCGGGGAAGCGCCCCTTCTGCCGCCCGAGGATCCGGGACCACTGCCCCCGGTCTGAGGTCGGTCCGAACCCGGCCCGGAACCGTACCGAGGATGCCGTCGGCGCCGTCCGTGGCGCCGGCCGCGCTCCTGCCCCGGCTCACCGCCCGCCCCGACCCCGCGCACCCGGCACTCGCACACCCAAGGGAGACCCGCATGGCATCGGTCGGCTTCCTCTACCCCGGCCACTCCGCGGAGGACGACTACCCCCGGCTCGAAACCCTCCTGGGCGGCTCGGTCCGCCTGCCGCTCGTGCACACCGACATCGGCGAGGACGCCCACCGGGTCGACGCGCTGCTGGAGATGGGCTCCGCGGCCCGGCTGGCGGCCGGCGTCGACGAGCTGAAGGAACGCGGCGCCCAGGCCGTCGTCTGGGCCTGCACCAGCGCCAGCTTCGTCTACGGCTGGGAAGGCGCGCACGACCAGGTCCGCGAACTGTCCGCGACCGCCGGCCTGCCCGCCTCCAGTACGTCCTTCGCCTTCGCGCACGCCCTCCGGGCGCTCGGCGCCCGCCGGGTGGCGATCGCCGCGACGTACCCGGACGACGTGGCCGAGTACTTCCGGGCGTTTTTGAAGTCCGCCGGTACGGAGGTGGTCTCGACCCGCGGCAGCGGCATCATCACCGCCGCCGAGGTCGGCACCTGGGGCCGCGAGGAGGTCCTCGCGCTCGCCCGCGCCGGCGACCACCCCGACGCCGAGGCCGTCCTGCTCCCCGACACCGCCCTGCACACCGCCGCCCATCTGCCCGCCCTCGAAGCGGAGCTGCGCAAACCGGTGCTCACCGCCAATCAGGTGACGGCCTGGGAGGGCCTGCGCCTGCTGGACCGGCCGCTGTGCCGCCCGGCACTGGGCACGCTGTTCGCCCGGACGGCGGCGGAGCCCGCCTAGGCAGGGCGGTCAGGGTGTTCCCCTAAGGGCGTTGTCCGGGGCGGGCGGCACCGGCCACGGGAATAAGTGGAGCGCCTCTCCGGTTGTCGTCGGGGCAGACCCAGCGACACGAGGAGAGGACCCGCACCGTGAGCGGCGAAGACCACAACCGGGCCGGCGGCCGGACGCAGCACGACGACGCCGACGGCATACGCGGCACGGCCCGCGGCAGCGCCCCCGTACCGCTGTCCGTGCTCGACCTGGTCACGGTCGGCGCCGGCCACACCGCCTCCGGCGCCGTCCGCACCGCCGTCGACCTCGCCCGTACGGCAGAGCGCCGCGGCTTCCACCGCTACTGGGTCGCCGAGCACCACTCCATGCCCGGTGTGGCCTCCTCCTCACCCGCGGTGCTCCTCGCCCACCTCGCCGCCCACACCGAACGCATCCGGCTCGGCTCCGGCGGTGTGATGCTGCCCAACCACGCCCCCCTGGTCATCGCCGAACAGTTCGGCACCCTGGAGGCGATGGCCCCCGGCCGGATCGACCTGGGCCTGGGCCGCGCACCGGGCACGGACGGCGCCACCGCCGCGGCCCTGCGCCGTTCCGAACGGCTGGATCAAGGAGCGGACGAATTCCCGCAGCAGCTGGCCGAGTTGACCCGCTTCCTGGACGACTCCTTCCCCGACGGCCATCCGTACGCGCGGATCCACGCGGTCCCCGGCCCGGTCCAGGCGACCTCGCCCGGCGGCGTCCAGTCCCCGCACCGCCCGCCCCTGTGGCTGCTCGGCTCCTCCGGCTTCAGCGCCCGGCTCGCCGGCTCGCTGGGCCTGCCGTTCGCCTTCGCCCACCACTTCTCCGCGGCCAACACCCTTCCCGCGCTCGACCTCTACCGCGCCTCCTTCCGTCCCTCCGAGGTCCTCGCCGAGCCGTACGCGCTGATCGGCGTCTCCGCGCTGGCCGCCGAGGACGAACGGGAGGCCCGCCGCCAGGTCATGACCGGCGCGCTCGCGATGGTCCGACTGCGCACCGGCCGCCCCGGCCTCGTCCCCACCCCCGAGGAGGCCGCGGCGTACCCCTTCAACGAACTGGAGCGCGGCTTCGTCGACAGCTGGCTGGCCAACGTCGTCCACGGCACTCCCGACGAGGTCCGCCAGGGCCTCGACGACCTCGCGAAGCGCACCGGCGCGGACGAGTTGATGATCACGTCCAACGCCCACGGGGGCGCGGTGCGGGTCCGCTCGTACGAGCTGATCGCCGACGCGTACGGCTTCGCCGGGTAGCCGTTCGTCGTCGGGACGGCCGACCGCTACGGCTAGATGAACAGCGCCGCGACCCGATCCGGCGCCACGGGCCGGGAGTAGAGCCACCCCTGCCCCGTGTCGCAGCCGATGCGGCGAAGCCGCTCCGCCTGTTCGGCGCTTTCGACGCATTCGGCGGTGACCGTGAGGCCGAGGCGGTGGGCCAGTGCCACCAGGGCCTCGACGATCATCTCGTCGGCCGGATTGGGGTGCTCCTGGGAGCGGAAGCCGTGGACGAACGACCCGTCGAGCTTCAATACGGAAACCGGGAGGCGGCTGAGGTAGGCGAGGTTGGAGTAGCCGGTGCCGAAGTCGTCGATGGCGATCCGTACGCCCATGTCGCTCAGCGCCTGGAGGGCCTGGAGCGGGCGGCCGGCGGAGCCCATCACCGCCGACTCGGTCAGTTCCAGCTGGAGCAGCTCCGGCGGCAGCCCGGTCTCGGCGAGGATCCCGGCCACGTCCGCGACCAGGTCGGAGTCCCACACCTGACGTACGGCCACATTGACGCTGACGAACAGCGGCCGGTCGCCGGGGTGAGCCAGCTGCCAGGCGCGGGCCTGGTGGCAGGCGCGTTCCAGCACCCACCGGCCCAGCTCGACGATGGCGCCGTTCTCCTCCGCCAGCGCGATGAACCGATTCGGCGAGAGCGTCCCGAACTGCGGGTGCCGCCACCGCACCAGCGCCTCGACGCCCTGCGCCCGGCCGTCCCCCAGTCCGACCAGCGGCTGGTACTCCAGGGTGAATTCCCCGCGGTCGACGGCCGGCCGGAGCGTGCTGGACAGTGCCTGGCGGGTCATCCGGTGGGCGTTGCGCTCCGGGTCGAAGAGCGTCCAGCGGGCCTTGCCGTCCTCCTTGGCCCAGTACAGCGTGGTGTCCGCGGCCTGCATCAGGCCGGTCGCGGTGGTGCCGCTGGCGGCCCGTTCCACCACGCCGATGCTGGCCGACACCGACAGCCGCTGTCCGGCCAGGTCGAACGGGCGCTGCAGCGCGTCCAGCACGCACTGGGCCAGCTCGGCCAGCTGGTCGGTGCCGGTGGAGTCCTCCACCAGGAGGGCGAATTCGTCGCCGCCGAGCCGCGCGACCAGATGCCCGGTGCGGCCCGTCCCGCGGTCCTCGTCGGTCTCCGCGCAGCGTGTCAGCCGTTGTGCCACCGCGCTCAGCAGCCGGTCGCCGACCCGGTGCCCGAGGGTGTCGTTGACGGCCTTGAAACCGTCCAGGTCGAGGTAGCAGAGCCCGATCCGGCCGGTGCCGGTCGCGTCGAAGGCGGCCGCCTCCAGGGCGGCGGCGAGCCGCTCGAAGAACAGCGCCCGGTTGGGCAGCCGCGTCACCGGGTCGTGCATCTGCAGGTGCCGCAGCCGGGCGAGCAGGTCGTGGCGGTCGCTGATGTCGGCCACCGACAGCAGCATCCGCTCCTCGCCGCTGAGCGGTTCCGGCGTCAGCGGCTCGACCGTCACCTCCACCCATACGGAGTACCCCTCGGGGTGTTTGAGGCGACGGGTGCAGCGCAGCCGGTCGCTGCGGCCGCACAGCACCTCGCGGTAGGCGGTCCACACCCGGGGGTCGGCGCCCAGGTCGGTGAGGTCCGCCGCGGTCGCCGCCACCAGGTCCTCCGGGTCGGCGCCGACCAGCTCGCCGAAGGCGGGGTTGGCGGCCAGGACCAGGCCGTCGCGGTTGAGCACGGCCATCGCCAGGCGACCGGCGTGGAAGGCGGCGCGGTAGTCGCCGAGGGAGGCGGCGGAGTCGTCGCCGCGGCGGCCGGCCGGGGCGTGCCGGGCGTCGCCGGATTGTTTGGTGGTGCCGTTACGTTCCGTCACTGAGGGCAGCGTCGCTCCGGGCGTGCGGCCCGGGCCGTCGGGGTGTCCGCTCACTGCTCGCTCCCGCTTGGCGCTTGTCTCGTGATGGAGGGGGGTCCCGCGCTGGAAAGTGTGGCGATCATAGAGGCTGGCACGAGGGCCGATCCAGCGACGCAGCCGTGCTCCCCGGCCCACATGACGGAACTTCAGCCATTTCTGCCCGGCTCTGTTCGCGGCCATTACGCCGTTGGTCGTTTGTGACTGTCTGTTACGGCGCGGTGGAGACGCGCCGGTCACTCGCCTGGGCCCTGGAAACAGGACGAATAGCATTAAATCGCCACAGGGTAGATGAGGTCCCCGAATCCGTCCCTGGAGGTACGTGTGCCGCGCGCCCAGACGCCCGTGGGGGGCGACCGTCGCCGCCTGCGGCGCCTGGCAGCCGTCCTCACCTCGCTGAGCGCGCTGATCGCCACGTCCATCGTCGCCGGGCCCGCCACCGCCTCGGAGGCCGCCCTCCCCTGCGCGCTGGGCCGCAGCGAGGCCCACCACTCCGAGGGCCTGGACAGCTGGAACGGCTCCTACACCCGCCCGGACCACCCGCTCGACGCGGTGATGATCTACCTCTCCTTCCCGGACTCCCGGCCGGCCGCCGCCCCGCAGGCGCTGGCCCGCGACTACTTCCCCGCCACCTCCGCCTTCTTCGAGCGCGCCTCCTACGGCCGGTTCCGGCTGCGCCCGCACGTCCACCGTCCCTGGGTGCGGATGCCGCGCTCCTCCGTCGCGTACGGCATACGGCGCGACTGGGACGCCGGGCGGCGCGCGGCCTACCTGCGCGACGCGGTCGCCGCCGCGGATCCCTCGGTGGACTTCGGCCGCTACGACGTGGTCTATTTCGTCGCCGACCCCGAGGCGCCCGGCGTCGATTCGGACGCCACCAAAGTGGTCAACCTCGATCAGCCGATGCATGCCGACGATCACGAGCTGCGCCGTTTCGTGACCGTCTTCGAGCAGAGCCCGCCGGACCGCAACGTCCTCGCGCACGAGACCGGTCACGTCTTCGACCTGCCCGATCTGTACCACCGGCCGCAGAGCGGCAAGGGTGACTGGGACACCTATGTGGGGGACTGGGACCTCATGGGCAGCCAGTTCGGACTGGCACCCGACCCCTTCGCCTGGCACAAGTGGAAGCTCGGCTGGATCGCCGACAACCAGGTCGACTGCGTCGATCTGACGCGGCCCGGCCCGTACTCGCTCCGCACTCTGACCGCTCCCCTGGAACCCCGTGGCCAGCGCCGGCCCCGGCTGCTGGTGCTCCGTACCGGCACCGACAGCGCGCTCGCCATCGAGGCCCGCAGCGCCACGGGCAACGACCGCTCCCTGTGCAGCGAGGGCGTCCTCGTCTACCGCGTCGACAGCGTGACCGCCTCCGGATCGGGCCCCGTCCACGTCCTCGACGGCCACCCCGCCACCTCCGCCTGCTGGGGCACCTCCGTCTACCCGCCGCTCGCGGACGCACCCCTGGGCGTGGGGGAGAGCATGGACGACACGCAGGACGGCGTACGGATCCAGGTGGCCGGGCGGACCGGCGACGGCGACTGGGCGGTCAAGATCGGCCGCGGCTGACGGCCGGCGGCCAGGGGTGGCGGCCAGGGGGGGCGGAGGTGCACCCGCCCGCGCCCATGACGAAGGCCCCCACCTAAAGGTGAGGGCCTTCGACCGTCTGTGCGCCGCCAGGGACTCGAACCCCGGACCCGCTGATTAAGAGTCAGCTGCTCTAACCAACTGAGCTAGCGGCGCCTGCTGACGGGGAAAACATTAGCATCCTGATCGGGGAGGACAAAAATCGGTTTCCCGGCGCCCTACGCCAGCGCCGAAACGCGGGGCTGACCTGCGGTTTCCGGCGCGTCCCCGGCGGCCGGGCGGGCCGCGCGGACACAGGCCCACAGCAGCACGTCCGGCCCCGGCAGCCAGGGGCGGCGGACGTCCGGCGCCACCAGCCACCGGGAGCCGGCGGCGCAGTCGTCGTCCGCCGGCGCGGTGATCGCGTGCGCGGCGGTCCGCGGGCGGGTACGGGCGGCGGGGCCGGGGTGCGGGTACAGCGGCGGGATGGTCACCGCGTCCCCGCTGCCGTGGCACAGCAGCGGCGGGACGGCCGCCGACCACTCCTCCCAGACCAGCAGCGCCGGCAGCCGCTGGGCGGTGCCCGGCGCGGCGAACAGCAGGATCCGCCCGCGGTGCGCGGCCACCGGCCCGGAGCCGGGGCCGTCGGACCACAGCCGGTCCACCATCCGCCGCCCGAACAGCGCCGGGGCGTTGATCACGTCGAAGGCGGTCCCGCACGGCAGCACGCTCGGCGCCTCCGGGTGCAGCGCCCACAGGGCGTGCATGTCGTCCGGGTGGGGGCTGGCCGAGGCGAGCCAGTCGGCGCCGGCGAGGGTGACGTAGGACGTGGCGGGGTGGGCGGGGGTGCGGGGGAGGTCGGGCAGCCGGTCACTCATGGGGACAGGTCTACCGAGACGGCCCGCACCGGCTCGGCCGATTGGCGGAAACCGGGACGGTGCGGCGGGGGGCCCGGTATCTTGCCCCTTCGCATATGCCAGCGGCTCATGGTTGGGGACCATGAGCCGTCGTGAGGCGTCTGTGGCGGATGTGAACGAGAACCAGGGGCAGGGCCCGGAGGGCCGAGGAGGCAGTGCCGGGGCGGGGTCAGTCCATGTCGCCGAGCAGCGTGCTGCCGCTCCGCATCAGGCTGCGGCCGAACTCGATCATCTTCTGTGCGTAGTCCTCGGTCCACTCGGCCTGCTCCGCGAGCACGGCCAGCGGCAGCCGGTCGAACCGGCTGGGGTCGGACAGCTGGGCGGCGGCCAGCGCCTGGAACTCCGTGGCGCGGTCGGCCGCGGCGCGGAAGGCCAGGGTCAGCTCCGTCGCGCGGTCGAGCAACTCGCGCGGGTCCTCTATCGACTCCAGGTCGAAGAAGTGCTCGGGGTCGGCAACGGCCTCGGGTGGTTCGAAGAGCAGCTGCGCGGGCTTCATGCGCCGTGGCCTCGGTGCCGTACCACGGGGGTCGGGAGCCGGTCGCGGCTCGGACATGTACGTACCTCCAGATCGTGTGCCGCATTCCATTGTCCCGCCTCGCGCAAGTGCGCCCTGGGGCGTGAGGTGCACCGAGGGAGAACAGGAGGTCCGCCGGGTACCGCCGCCGGCCCGCGGGCGTCGGGTTTCCCGGCCGGCCCGCGGCGCCCGGGCCTCACGGCCGCCAGGCCACCCGGTGCTCCTGCAGGTGGGCGAGGACGGTGTGGTTCGCCTCCCAGCCGTCCGGGAACTTCACCGTGACGCCCAGGCTGACCGGATCGGTCGACGGATGCTCGTCGAGGAGCTCCGCGACCCCGGCCCGGCAGACCACGATGCAGGCGTGGCGGTGCCGGGAGGCGAGCACGCACAGCCGGCCGGTCTCCAGATGGAAGGCGGTGGCGTCCGGGCGCCCGGAGAGCGGGTGCAGGACGACCGTGACGTCGAACTCGCGGCCCTGGAGACGGTTGGCGGTGTCCACCGTGACGTCGGACACGCCCAGCTCGGCGAGGGCGGCGCGGACCGCCGCGGCCTGATCGCGATGGGCCGTGCCGACCGCGATCCGGGCGGCGGTCAGCGGCGTCGGCTCCGGGCCGTGCTCACCGGTCGCCGCGCCGCCGCGGTCCAGCAGCCGCCGCACCACCAGGGCCACCGCCCGCACCGCCTCCGGGTCCGTGCGCGGCGTACGGCGGGCGGGCAGCTCCAGCAGGCCCCACCCGGACTCGGCGGCCTCGTCCAGGACCCGGTCCACGCCCGAGCCGTCACCCGGCACCCCGAACGCCAGCCGGCGCTCACCGGGACCGGTGCCGCTGCGGAACGGCGTGTACGGATAGAACGCGGCGGAGACCAGCGGCGCGGCCGAGGCGGGCAGCCGCCAGGAGACCGGGAGGCGGTGCTGCGGCAGGTCGGGGTTGTGGGCGAGGAGGGTGGTGACGGCGCTGGCCGACGGGTCGTACGCCAGCCCGGCCCACTGCTCGGCGCCGACCACGCTGAACGGGTCGAGCTGCCCGGGATCGCCCACGAACAGCGCCCGCTCGAAGAGCCCGGCCACGCTCAGCAGCGCGTCCGACCGCATCTGGTACGCCTCGTCCACGATGGCGTGCCGCCAGGGCTCCTCGACCTTGGTGTAGGCCCACTTCGCGGCCGTCGACACCACGACGTCCAGCCCGGCCAGATCGGTGATCTTCGCGGACGTACGGACCGCCGGCAGCCCGGCCAGCGCCGGGTCGAACGCGCCGGGCTCACTGCTGTGCAGCCGGCCGACTGGCAGCTCGGGGTCCTTCTCGGCGAGCCGCAGCACGAGGTCGTCGACCTGCGCGTTGGTCTGCGCGACGATCATCAACGGGCGCCCGGCGGCGGCCAGTTCGCGGGCCGCGCGGACGACCAGGGTGGACTTGCCGGCACCCGGCGGGGAGTCGACGACGACGCCGCGGCGGGCGCCGTGCAGCGTGTCGCGCAGGATCGCGTCGGTGGCCGCCGCGGCCGCCGCGGACGGATCGGCGTCCCGGGCGGCACCGGCGGCAGGGGGCGGGTCCTGAAGGGCCGTCATTCCGCGGTGATCTCCAGAGGTGTCGTGGGCGGGGCGCCCCGGGGACGGGTGCGGGGGCGGGTATGTGTCACAGGAAGTCCTCCGCGGTGACCGCATCGGCGGTTTCGTGCGGGGCGTCCCCGGTGGCGGGCGGGCCGCCGTGGGTCCAGGGGGTGTCCTCGGGGTCCGGGAGCTCCGGGCCGCCGCGCGGGGCGTGTTCGAACAGCGTCCAGCAGACCCTGTCCGCGGGCTCGGGCACCGAACCGGGCTCCGGGGTCCGGCCCCGGCCCATACCGCCGGTCAACCGCACCACCAGCGCGTCCGGCTCGCCGGGCACGTACGCCACGAACTCGGCGGGCTGGGTCCGGCCGTCCGCCAGCGGGCGGTAGAGCTTGGCGCCGGCGGACAGCAGGGGGCGGTCGGCGGTGCGCAGCGTCACCAGCGGGCGCGGCATCGGGCGCTTGCCCTCGGACATCGCCATCTCCACGGCGGTCACCGCGCCCGCGAACGCCTCCCCGGCCAGCCGGCGGCCCGCCATCACCAGCGGGTCGTCCAGCGCCTCCTGGGCGTCCAGCTGCGCCTGGGCGGTCTCCCGTGCGGACAGCTTCTGCGCGGCGGTCACCGCGTCGTCCCGGCGGGGCTGCGGCGGCTCACCGGCACGCACCCGGTCGCGGTGCGCCGTGTACGACCAGCGGTCCCGCTTCCAGCGGTCGGCGACCCGGGCGCCCTCGGGGAGCGCCCGCAGCAGGTCGATGCCGCGCCAGACGGCGTCCCAGGTCGGCCGCAACTGGCCCTCGATCAGGCCGCGCAGCTCCTCCTCGGCGCCCGGCAGCCCGGCGTCGTAACGGGTCATCGCGGGCGCGAGCAGGCGGTTGTCGAACGCCGGGTCGGTGGCCGGTCCGGCGGGCGGGCACCGCAGCTGGCCGTCCGCGTCGCGCGCCGACTCGGCGAACTCGGCGGCCTCCTGGCCGGACTTCCCCGACGGCGGGTCGATCCAGGCGAGCAGCGCCCCCAGGTGCTGGTCCTCCAGCATGCTCTGCCCCGTCGCCCAATGGCGGGCCAGCAGCCCCGTCATGGGCAGCAGCAGACAGGCGCCGGGGACCCGGGCGCGCTCGCCGAAGTGCGTCAGCCAGCGGCCCAGCAGCGGGACGTGCGGCGGCGCGGGGTGGGGCGCCTCCGGATCCTGCTCGGCCGTCCGCCGGAACCGCATCGAGCGGCCCAGCAGCCGGACGTACTCCACGCCGGCCGCGCTGGGGACGATCAACTGCGGGGCGTCGGCGCACAGTTCGACCTGAACCGGGACCTTCTTGCCGGTCTCGGGGTCGGTCTCCTTGCGCTCCTCCCACTCCACGGCGTCGGCGAAGCCGTCCACGTAGGGGAGCACGGTCTCGGCCAGTTCGGCCAGGAAGGCGAACCGCAGATCCCGGTTGCGCGGCTGCGGGACGGCCAGCAGGGCGGGCTTTTCGCGGTCCGTGCCGACCAGCGCGCCCAGCGGGGCGCCGGCCTCGCCCGCGGTCGTCAACGGAACGAGGACCAACGGGTTCTCGGAGAGATGGCGGTGCCGGACCGTACAGCGCGGGCGGGCGCGACCGGCGGCCACCGCCTCCATCCGGGCCAGCGTCTCCATCAGCGACATCTACGCCTCCTCCGCTCGTGGGTGCGGGACGGCCGGCTCTTCGGCCCGGGGGCGGGGGACGGGGGGCTCGTCCGGTGGTGCCTGGGGGACGGTGGCGGTCGCCAGTGCCTCGGCGCGTAGTGCGGCGGCTCGGCGCAGGGCGAGGACGGCCGGGTCGTCGGGGCCGGTTGGGGCGTCAGAGTCGTGTGGGTGGTGGGGGCCGGCTGGGGCGGAGGTGGTGGCCGGACCGTCCAGACCCGCCGCCGTATGAGGGCCCTCGCACGGCGCGCCCCCGTCCCCGCCGTCGGCCCGGTCTCCGGTGCCGGCGGCCGCCAGCACCTCCTCGATGGTGCGCAGTCCGCCCAGCTCGCCCCGGACGCCGCGGCCCAGCGCCTCCACCGCGCCCTCCCGACGGGCCTGCTTCCGGCAGTGGAAGGCCAGCTCGCAGGCGGCCAGGCACTCGGGGGCGTAGGCCGCGCCGACCGCTCCGACGGCCGCGGCCAGCTCCTCCGCCGGGCGGGTCGGGGTCTTCCCGTCGTCCGCGAGCCGCAGATCGAAGGTGGTCCCCTCCGGGAGAGCGGCGGCGATCTCCTCGATACGGGTGAGCCGGCCCAACTGCCGCCGGGTCGTGGCCAGTTGTTTGCGGACGTCG
This sequence comes from Streptomyces sp. NPDC021749, assembly GCF_040640655.1. Taxonomy (NCBI): domain Bacteria; kingdom Bacillati; phylum Actinomycetota; class Actinomycetes; order Kitasatosporales; family Streptomycetaceae; genus Streptomyces; species Streptomyces sp. NPDC021749. The sequence goes on from NZ_JBFACE010000011.1 coordinate 97,223, forward strand.
ACGGCCGCGGCCGTGGGAAGGTTGGAGAAGTCCTTCGGGCACACCAGCAGCACCCGGTCGCGGACCCGCACCGCGCGGCCCGTGTGCGCGGCGGCGTGCGCGGCGACCGGCTCCAGGGCGAGCACGTACACCGCCGCCTGGCGGGCCGCCGCGCCCACCTTGGCGGCATCCGCCGAACCGTCGATCATCGGGAAGGACTTGATCTCCACGACCGTCCAGCTGCCGTCCGGATGCACCACCACCGCATCCGGCTCCACATAGGCGGGCGAACCGGCTACGTCGACCGCCAGCATCGGATGGTCGAGCAGCGTCCACCCGCCGGCCGTGGCCGCCTCGCGCAGCGCCAGCGCCGTACGCGCCGCGCGGCCCTCCGGCCCGGCCGCGGACAGATCGGGCGCGGCCGCCTCCCCGAGCTCTTCCGGTCCGGGCGGCGGGCTTCCCGGGTCGAGCCGCTCCCGCACCAGTCGCAGCAGCTCCGCGCCGCCGTCGGCCTTCACCCGGGCCTCGAACGCATTGCCCCGCACGAGCGCGAACTGCGACTGCCCGTACCCCGCCGGCGAACCGAGGGCCCCGGCCAGCGCGCCCTTGTCGACGCCCGCACCGTCCAGCAACGCCCGGCGCCGGCAGCCGGGATTGGCGGCCAGCGCGGCGAGCGCCCGGGCGTCGAGCGACCGGGGACGTACGCCGGGACCGCGCAACTCGCCGAGCCGCCGGCGCAGGCTCGATGACGACAGCACCTGCCCCGCCGGAGGACCGGCCGCCACACCTCGACTGTCGCGGAAAACGTTCACCTGCCGAAGTCTCGCATCCGCCACTGACATCGGGCACGGGCATCCGGGCTTGCCGCCGGCGCGCCGTCAGGTCATGGAAGACGACCGGGTGTGGTGCTCACCACAGATCACCCTCTGCGATGCGCTCGATCCGCGTTCGCACCACGGTCAGCGTGACACCAGCGGGGACCTCCCACTCCCGGCGCCCGTGCGCGCGAAGCCATACGCGGCCCTTGCGGATGTCGGTCACCAGAGCGCGACGTCCACCGCCGTACACGACCTCGTCGCCGACCTGTGGCCGCCGCGACGCCCCCGCGCTCATCGCACCGCCTCAATCGCGCCCGGGTCCGTCGTCCATTCCAGGCCGCCGCCCTCCGGTACCAGCCATGCGACCGGCGGCCCCTCCGGGACGCAGAGCCGCGGTCCGGGACCGCTCTCCTTCGGGTCGGGGGCGATGGCCCGGAGGATGCCGATGCGGTTGTCGTGCGAGCGGTCGACGACCCGGCGGCCGAGCAGCGGGTGCGACCAGTGCCCCAGCCCGAGGGGCTGTGCGGTGCTTGTGGTCATGTGTGCCTCGTCTTGGCCAGGGGCGGAAGGCGTGGCGGCCCATTCCCGCCGTTATGAGCAGGATGGATTGCCGCGGGTCCCGAATTCGGGGGCGCACGCCCAGTTGGCGTTGATCGACAGTCAACGGTTACTCGGTGTTGTGGCACCATCACGCATGCGGCTCCCGCATGCGGCTCCCGCATGCGGATATGCGCTGAGCGGGCACCGGTGGGCAGTCGAAGCCGCAAGGACTCGTAGGGTGAGGGGCGTGCCGTGAAGGGGCAGACGGGACCGGTCCGTGACGCATCCAGGGCCGGGGACTACGGGCGGGTCATCGAGCTGGCCCGGACCGAACGACGCATGACGCAGAAGCAACTGGGTGAGTTGCTGGGGCTGTCGCAGTCCGCCGTGTCCCGTCTGGAGAAGCGCGGCACGAGGGCATACAGCACGGGCGTCCTGGCGGCGGCGTCCGCGCAGCTCGGGATTCCGCCGACGTTGGTGGGCCTTGCGGACGGTCGCCCACAAGGACAGTTGGACGGTGACGATGTGTGGTGACTCGGGCAGCGCCCGTACCTGGTACGGCTCGGCCGTCAAGGCCGCCCGCGCGTCCGGTGACCCGCTCCTGGTCGCCTACCAGGCCGGCAGCCTGGCCCAGTTCGAGGCGCATGCCGGGAATGCGGTCCAGGCCCTGAACCTCACCAGGCGGGCGCGGCGGGCCCTCGGGGGAAGGTGTCCGGCCGTGGCCGATGCGTGGCTGTCTTCGATCGAAGCCCTCGCCCATGCGGCGGGAGGTGACCGGCGGAACGCCGACAAGGCCCTGACCGTGAGCCGGGCGGCGGCCGAAGCGCTACCGGAGGAACCGCCCCCGTGGCCATGGGTGTTCGCGTTCGGCCCGGTGAAAGTGGGCGCGTGCCGCATCACCTGTGGCGCCAGGCTCGGCCTTCCCCGATGGGCGGTGTCCGAGGAAGCCGGAGCGCTGGCCACCGGGCACGCGAAACAGCAGGCCCTGTTGGTGCTCGACATCGCCGCGGGCCATCTCGCCGGTGGACGGATCGAGGCCGCGTTCACGCTGGCCTCCCGAGCGCTGGACACCGGCCTCCAGTACCGTTCCGGCCGGATCGTGGAGCGGGCGCGCGCCGTGCGCCGGTGCGTCACCTCGTCCGCGCCACCCAAGGTGGTGCGGGACTTCGATGAGCGCCTGCACGGCGTCTACCTGTAGGAGGGCAGCGGATGCGGGTGGGGATCACCGGGCACCGCGGGCTCAGTGCGGAGGTCGAGCAGCAGGTGAGGGCGCTCCTCGCCGAGGCGGTGAGCGCGTACGACCCGGTGGAGCTGGTTGCGGTCTCGTGCATCGCGGACGGCCCGGACGCCTGGTTCGCGGAGGCTGCGTTGGAGCACGGGGGGCAACTGGAGGTGGTCGTACCGGCCACGGGCTACCGTGCGGGACTGCCCGGGTGGCATCACCCCGTCTACGACGACCTGATGCGCCGTGCGGCCGGTGTCCACGAAACCGGCCTCGTCACCTCCGATGCCGCCGCGCACATGGCGGGCAGCGAGGCACTGGTGGGACTGGCCGACGAGCTGCTGGCCGTCTGGGACGGACAGCCTGCGCGGGGTTACGGGGGCACGGCGGACGTCGTCGCCCACGCCCACCGGACGGGGACTCCCGTGCGGGTGCTGTGGCCACGGGGTGCCACCCGCTGATCGGTCTGACGGGCCTGTCGCAGGGGCGGGGGTGGGTTCGGACAAAACGCCCCCGTAGGCGATGATGGAAAGCCCGCGGTCAATGCCGCCCGCGCCGAAAGATGATGAGTGAGTGGCCGAGCGATCGGCGAAAGGTGCGACCCATGGCAGCGCGCATAATCCTGGCCCGGCACGGGAAGACCGAATGGTCCGTTTCCGGCAGGCACACCGGCCGTACGGACATCCCGCTGCTGGACGAGGGCCGGCGCGGCGCGAAGCTCCTCGGGGAGCGGCTGCACCACGCCCCCTGGGACGGCCTGCCGGACGTCGAGGTCCGTACGAGCCCCCTGGTGCGCGCGAAGGAGACCTGCGAGCTGGCCGGTTTCGGTGCCCGGGCGCAGGAGTGGGACGCGCTGATGGAGTTCGACTACGGCGCGTACGAGGGGCTGACGCCCGCGCAGATCAAGGCGGGCCGGCCGGGGTGGCTGATCTGGCGGGACGGCGTGCCCGAGGGCGAGACGCTGGCCGAGGTCTCCGCACGGGCGGACGAGGTCGTCGACTGGGCGCGGTCGGCCGACCGGGACGTGCTGGTCTTCGCGCACGGGCACATCCTGCGCGCCCTCGGGGCCCGCTGGCTGGGCCTGGACATCTCGTTCGGCGCCCGCATCCGGCTGGAGCCGACGTCCCTGTCGGTGCTCGGCTGGGCCTACGGGGAACCGGCGATCGAGCGCTGGAACGACACGGGCCATCTGGGCTGACGGGCTCCGGCCGACACGGGCCATCCGGGCTGACGGGCTCCGGCCGTCCGAAGCCCGCCCCGGCCGTCCGAAGCCCGCCCCCGGCCGCCGGGACCGCCCCCGGCGGAGTGTGGGTGCCGGCCACGACGACCCGGTGCCGCCGGGGCCGAGCGATCCCTCCGCCCGTTACCCCGCCGCGCCCTCCGCCCGCACCGCATCACCCGCATCACCCGCCCCCGCCCCCGCCGCGGCGTGCCGGGGGAGGGAGTCGTGCCGCGACAGGAAGTCGGCGACAGGGGGGAGGGCGTGGTGGGGGCGGAGGGTGTGGGCGGTGGTGAGGAGGAGGGTGCGGATGCGGGCGGAGCGGACCCGGTCGAGGAGGGCCAGGACGCGCAGGCCGGCCGCGGCGGCCTCCTCGGGGGCGCCGTCGGCGGCGAGGTCGGCGGCCAGTTCGGCGGTGAACAGCGCGATGTTGCGGGTGAAGTGCGGGTCCTGGAGGGCCACCGCGCGGTGCGCGTGCTCGGCGGCGCGGCCGGCGTCGCCGAGGGCCGACCAGCACTGCGCCGTGAGGCCCGCCAGTTCGGCCTCGCCGTAGAACGTCATCCACTCGGGGTCGCCGTCCCGCGGCCCGGCGGCGAACAGCCGCTCGGCCCGGGCCAGTGCCTGCTCGCAGCCGGAACGATCGGCCAGCCCCGCCCAGCCGCCCGCCTCGCGCAGCGCCAGCAGGGACAGCAGCCGCGGCGAGGCGAGGTGCTTGGCGGCCTGCTGTCCGGCCTGTGCGGCGCGCACCGCCTCGCGCGGGCGGCCGGCGTCGCGGGCGAGGAAGGCGGTGTTGCAGAACGCGTGCGCCTCCAGGGCGGCGTCACCGCAGACCCGGGCGGTGGCCAGCGCCTCGGCGTAGTGCGAGCGGGCGTCGTCGAAGCGGCCGGAGTCGTGGGCCAGCCAGCCGACGCTGATGGCGAGTTCACCGGCGCCGGTGTGCAGCCGGTCGGCGACCGAACGGTGCCGGACATCGGCCTCCAGCAGGTCGTAGGCGGCGCGCAGCGGCTGGGTGGCGCGGTGGTAGATGCCCTCCGCGCCGTGCCGGTCGTCCAGCAGCCGGATGTGCCGGACGGCCTGTTCGACGGCGGTGGCCTCGGCCGCACCGGCGCGGCCGCCGGCCGGTGGGCGCGGCGGGGGCACCCGGTCGGATGCGGCGGCGGCAGCGGCCTCGATGGGGAGCAGGGCGGCGAAGCCCAGGGCTGCCGCCGGGCCGCCGGTGATGAACGCGCGACGCAGCACGTCGCTCTCCTCGCAGATCTGGATACGGGTATCGCGGTGGTCGGGGTCGGTTGCCAGGGGCGCGGCGCTGACCGCCGCCGTACGCGCCCCCCGTCCGCGTACCGCCTCGCGCGGCGCGAAGCCCATGTCGGGCAGCGACAGCCCGGGGAACATGTGCCGGAACACCCGTTCGTAGGCGTAGTTCGGACACCGGATCTCCCCGGACTCGACGCGCCCCACATAGCGGGCGTCGCACGAGACCTGCTCACCGATCTCACGGGCGGACCGTCGGACCGCCGCCGCGAACTCGCCCGGGGACAGCCGGCCGCGCAGCTGTCGGAAGGCGGTGTTCGGACGGGCGGGTACGGTACGGGACGACGCTGATCGTGCTGGTGGCGACGCCATGGCGGACCCTCTCCGTGCCCTCTCCGTGCCATCTGTGTGGCGATTGCCGCCTCCTGGCGGTGCGGCGGGACGACCGTACCGGCTGTGATGGCGGATATACGCACAGTTTGGCTACAAACCGGATATCTCACGCGTGATCTGCCATGAACTGCCATCCTTTGCAGCGTTACGCCGCCGTAGCTGTTGACACGCCTGGCCGTTGAATGCGGTGTAAAGGGACTGCGGCTGCAGGAGGAGGGGTTTTCCGTGTGGGAGACCGGCGTGAGCAGGGGCGGCAACGGGTCCGCGGGCCGGGCCGGCGGCCGGCGGAGGCAGGTCGTGCCGGGCGGGGCGCCCGCCGTTCCGGTGCAGCCCTGCGACCTCGTGCAGCCCTGTGACCTCGTGACGGTGCCCGCCCGGCAGGGGCTGGAGGCCGTGGACATCCTGCGGCTGCGGGACGGCGTGGGCCCGGTGCTGCACGACGGGGCCTGCGACACCCTCGGCTTCCTCGTACCGGCGGGCACGGCCGCGGGCTGGGACGTGCCGGGCAGCGCCTGCACCCAGACCTATGGCCGGGGGATCGTGCTCGGCGCCGCGGGCGGTGACGGTGTGTCGGCCGAGCCGCCGGTGAGCGGGACCGGCTGGCTGGTGCCGCCGGAGGGTGCGGGGGCGGCCGCAACGGATCCGGTCGTGCTGCGGGCGGCGCTCGGGGAGGCGGCACGGACGATCGCGGCGGTCGACCGCTGCCAGTGACCCCCCTGGGGCACCAGGGATGAGCGACGGACAGGGGCCGCCCGGTTGCCGGGCGGCCCCTTCGGCGTGCCGAGGTGCCGAGGTGCCTACGTGCGTACGTACGTGTCTGCGTGCCGAGGTGCCTGCGTACGTACGTGTCTGCGTGCCGATGTGCGAGGTGTCGATGGGGTGGGCCGGGTGGGCGGGCCTGCCTAGACGGCGGGCTCGTCGGCCGGGGCGTCCGGGACCGGGCCGGCCGCGGGGGCGGCCGGGGCGGTGGCTCCGGCCGGGCGGGGGATGGTGGCGGTGCTCGCCTGCCGGTCGCCGAGCCTGCGCCGGACGCCGCGGACCACCCGTGCCGCGGTGAAGGCCGCGCCGTGGACGAAGCGCATCGACGGGCCGAAGGTCGGCGCGGTCAGCAGCCCGGCGAAGAACAGACCGGGCCAGGAGGACTCGAACCAGGCGCTCAGTTCGGGGGCGCGGCTGCCGCCGGCCGTCCGCAGGGTGGTGCGCACCCGGGGGTGGAGCAGCCGCAGCCGCCCCAGGTCAGGGGTGAAGCCGGTGGCGGCCACCACATGGTGGGTGTCGAGGGTTTCGGTACTCCCCTCCGTATGGGTGAGATGGAGCCGCACGCCGTCGCCGTGCGGGACCGCGGCCCGGACCCGGTGGTGGAGGAGGAGTGGTACGGCGGATTCGAAGCGCTCGCGCAGCCACCAGGCGCCGGCCGGGCCCAGCGCGGTCTCGCCGATCCGTACCCGGGCCGTCAACGGCAACCGGCGTACCGCCCACGGGAGTTGGGACCACGCCCAGTTCGGCCAGCCGGTGCCGAGGGCGCTGTGCGGGGCGCGCAGGGCGCGCAGCCGGCCGCGGTCGAGGGGCCGCGGCGGGGTGTGCCAGCGCAGCCGGTCGGCACGGGCGACGACGTGGGTGCGGGCGCCTTGTTCGGCGAGCAGGGTCGCGGTCTCCAGGGCGCTCTGGCCGGAGCCGATGACGGTGACGTGCCGGCCGGTGAAGCGGGACAGGTCCCGGTGGTCGGTGCTGTGCGAGGCGAGGTCGGCGGGGAGGTCGAGCAGCGGCCAGGGACGGTGGGCGAACGGCGGCAGGCCGACGGCGAGGACGACGGTGCGGGCCGCGATCAGCTCGCCGGTGTCGGTCGCCACCTGGAAGCCGGCGTCGCCGTCCGGGCGGACCGCGGTGACGGTGGTCTCGTCGATCTGCGGTACGGCCCGTGCGGCGAACCATCTGCCGTACGCGGTGAAGGTGTCGAGGGGCAGCGGGACGCCGTGCTCGGCGGTCAGGTCGTGGGCGGCGCAGTAGTCGGCCAGGGTGTGGCCACCGGTGGGGGAGGAGAGGCTGGAGGCCCAGGGCTCGGACTTGAGGAACAGGCCGGCGGGCATGTGGTCGCGCCACGAGGCCATCGGCCGGCCCAGGACCCGCAGCCGCAGTCCGGCCGCCCCCGCGTGTGCGGCGATCGAGAGTCCGTAGGGGCCGGCGCCCACCACCACGAGGTCGTACATGGGTGTCTTCCTGTTCTTTCCGGTTGCTGGTCGTCGGCTGTCGGTCGTCGGCTGTCGGTCGTCGTCGGTCGTCGTCGGGCGTGCACTGCTGTGCGGGGCGGAACCGTGCGGTGCGGTGCGGAACCGTGCGGTGCGGTGTCTCGGGGCTGTGGGGCGGCGCCGGGGGCATGGCGCGGAGTCCTTCGCTTCGCTGGCCCTTCGCTGGGCCTTCGTTGGACTTTGCTGGACCTTCGGTGACTTCGCTGGTCTTCGATGGGCCGTGTAGGGGACCGAGGGGCGCCAATGGGCTAGCGGAATGCGTTCCGGCGCGGTGTCCGGGCTATCTCCTTGGTGCCGTCCGGGACGCGTCCCGAACGGCCGTCATGTGTCAGCGCACCGGACCGCGGAGGTCCGCGGAGGAGCCACCGGAGGCACCATGTCCCAGCGCATCCGGTGGAGGGCGGCAGCCACCGCGGCCGGGGCGCTGCTGACGTGCCTGCTGGCCGCCGTCCCTGTGGTGTCCGCGACCGACCCGCCGGCCCCGCCTCCGATGCCGCTGGGGGCGTTCCTCGGTTCCGACGCACAGGGCGTACGGCGGATGACGGCGCTCCGGCAGTGGCTCGGCGGCACCGACGTCCGGGTGGGCCACACCTACCTGCCCGGCAACAACTGGTCGGACATCGAGGGCGACCCGGCGTTCCTGTGGCCGTGGGCGGTCTGGCGGCACGGGGCGCCCGGCCGGCTGTTCGTGCTGAACGTGCCGATGACGGCGCCCGACGAGGCGCGGCTGCCGGACGCCGAGGTGCGCCGGCTGCTCGGCACGGCCGCGGCGGGCGGCTTCGACGGGCACTTCCGCACCCTCGCCCGGCGCCTGGTCGGCACCGGGTTGCCGGACACGGTGATCACCCTGGGGTGGGAGATGAACGGCATCACCTACACCCACCGCTGTGCGCCCGACCCCGGGGCGTGGAAGGCGTACTGGCGGCGGATCGTGGGGGTGATGCGGTCGGTGCCGGGGCAGCGGTTCCGGTTCGACTTCGCGCCGAGCCGGGGGCGGGACGCGATCGGCTGGACCCTGTGTTACCCGGGCGACGACGTCGTGGACGTCATCGGCATGGACTCCTACGACCAGCCGGCCGGGGAGACCTTCGACGCGATGGTCCGCGAACCGTACGGACTGCAGGCCCAGGTGGACTTCGCGGCCGCGCACCGCAAGCAGATCTCGTACCCGGAATGGGGCCTGTTCCGCAACGGCGACAACCCCGTCTTCGTGACCCGCATGCTGGACTGGATGGCGCGGCACCCGCCGCTCTACCAGACGATCACCGACTACTGCCCGCACGGCGTGTGGCAGTGCCGGGACAACCCGCGCGCCGCAGAGGCGTACCGGCAGGTGCTGTACGGCGTGCCGGACGCGGCCGGGACCGCCGGGACGCCGACGGTCCCGGCGCGGCCCGGCGGCCGAGCGGCGGTTCGGGGAGGTCATGGCCGGCCGGCACCCCTCGCGCGGACGGCGCCCCGCCGGGTCCGCCGGCCGCGCAGCGCGGACAGCCGCTCGCGGGCCAGTCCGGCGGCCCTCGCCCGGCCGGTGATCTGCGCCGCGTACAGCCCGAGGGCGGGCGCCTGCCCGCGCCGGGCCAGCAGCAGCCGCTGATTGGTCACCGGCACCGGCCGCCAGTGCAGTTTGTACGGCTCGGTGCCGCGCAGCAGGCTCAGCGCGCCGCGGCCGGTGTCCGCCACGTGACGTGCGTCGTGGCGCATCAGCATCGCGGTGATGTCGACCTTCCGGTCGCGGAGTTCGGGGTCGGCGCCGTAGAGGTAGCCGCCGGCCAGGTCGGCGGAGAGGAGAAGGAGGTCGGCGGCCATCACCCGGCCGTCCAGCCGGTACTCGGTCAGTACGGCGTCGCCGCTGCCGACCATCTCCCGGGTGGCGCGCGCCAGATGGGCGGCGAACCGGGGCCGCAGGTGTTCCGGGGTCACGCCCCGGCCCTGCCACTGCAGGCCGTGCAGCCGCAGCATGGTGCGCACCGAGGAGGGCACGTCGCCGGCCGGGACGATGCGTTCCTCGATGCCCAGCGCGTCGAGCTTGCGGAGCTTGGCGCGGACCCGGCGGGCCCGGGGGCCGGTCAGCCGGCCCAGCAGGTCGTCCATCGGCACCCCGGGCAGTTCGAGGGTGACCGAGTCGTCGAGCCGGCGGCGCGGGCCCGGCCAGGCCGCGTACAGGTGCTCGGCGGCGGCGCCCGGCCGCACCTCGCGCAGGTCCACCAGTGCGCCGCGGGCCGCCCGGTGCACCCCGGCGGCGAGTTCCGCGGCCGCCGGGCCGGGGCAGGAATCGTCCAGCAGGACGTCGGAGAAGTCCGAGAGGGAGCCGCCGAGCGGCACCATCACGGGCAGCGGACGGTAGGCCAGCATCAGCGGCGCCGCCGCCACCAGCCGCCCGCCGCGGTGCACCAGCACGATCCGCAGCCGCCCCGGCGTCCCGTACGACAGCCACCACGAGTGCAGCCAGGAGTGGCTCTGGAACGGGGTGGCCGCCCGGCAACGGCGGTGCAGCGCCCGCCAGTCCGCGGCCAGCGCGGCGAAGGCGGCCGGGTCGCGGCAGAGCGTCGTGGTCATCGCACGGCGTCCTCGGCGGCCGGTACGGCGCCCGCCTCGACCGCGGCGTGCGCCGGGGCCGGGACCGGTCCGCCGGCCCGTACGGCGGGGCGCCGGTCGCGCGGCCGGACCAGCAGCACCAGCCCGCCCAGCAGTCCGCCCGCCGAGCCGCCCACCGCGGCCGACAGCGGTGCGGACGGCGAGACCGGGCCGTCCGGGGCCGAGGCGCGGGCCAGGACCAGCAGGTGGGCGCCGGTGCGGGGGGCGGTGCGGTTGCCGGTCCTGGCCAGCGAGCGGGTCACCGCGTCGGCGAGGCCGGCGGAGGCGGCCGGGGTGTGCGCGGTGCCGGTGATTTCGATCATCGGGGCGTCCGGCGAGGTCGCCGCCCGGATGCCGCCGCGCAGCGCGCCGAGCGGCAGACCGGAGTCCCGGTGCGCGTCGGCCAGCACCGCGCCGCTGGTGGCGATCCGGCCGTACGCCTGGGCGAAGCCGAGGGCGGCGGCCGGGTCGGTGCCCTTGCCGGGCACCACGACGACGTAACCGGTCGCGGCGTACCGCGGCGGTTCGACCTCCTGGTAGACCGCGCCGCCGGCCGCGCCGAGCAGGGCGCACAGCGGTACCGGCCACCAGCGGGGCAGCCGGCGCAACCGGGCCCGCAGCCGGCGCGGCGCGCTCCGCGGCCGGCCGGCGGGGGCTTGGTTCACGGTCCCGTGCACGGCGCCGCCTACCGGTTGGTGAGCGTGGACGGGGCGGGTGCCGGGGACGGGTCCGGCAGGGAGACCACCCCGGAGGGGTGACCCGCCGCGGCCGGTGCCGGTGCGGCGGCGCGCCACCGTGCCGCGGCGGTGGCCAGGGCCTCCTCGTACACGGACATCAGGGCCTCGGCGCTGCGGGCGATGTCGTAGCGGCGCACCACCGGCGGGACCGGCAGCCGGCCGGGCCCCTGCCGCCTCAACTCCCTCAGCGCGGTGGCGAGTTCGTGGACGCCGGGGCTGAAGCGGCGGGCGCCGGGGGCCTGGTCCTCGGGCAGTTCGTCGACCGCCGGGCAGCTGCCGTACAGGACGTGCAGCCCGGACGCCAGTGCCTCCAGGACGGCCAGGCCGAACGCCTCCTCGGGGGAGGGGGAGACGAAGACGTCGATGGCGGAGAGCAGCCCGGGGATGTCCGGCCCGGCCTCGGGCGGTGCGGCGGCGCCGCCGGTGCGGGCCCAGGCGTCGGCCCGGCCCGCGGCCAGCGCGCCGAACGCCCCGTCCCGGGCGCCCAGGAGGTGGATCCGGTCACCGGAGCCGAACTGCTCGGCCATCCGCCGCAGCATCTCCCGCTCCGGCCCCTCGCCGGCCAGCAGCAGGTGTACGCCCGGGAGTTGGGTCACCGCCCGGACCAGGACGTCGAACCGCTTGCCGGGCACCAGCCGGCCCACCCCGCCGACCACGAACGCGTCCACCGGCAGCCCGAGGCGGGTGCGGACCAGCGCCCGGGCGGCCGGATCGAAGGAGAAGCGGTGCGCCTCGATGCCGTTGGGGACGACGTGGATGCGCTCGCCGGGTACGCCCCAGCGGCGCAGGCGGGCGGCGACGGTGTCCGAGACCGCGACCGTCGCCGAGCCCAGCCGCTCGGTGGCCCGGTACAGCGTGCGCACGCCGCGGGTGAGCCGGCGGCCCTCGATGACCGCGTCGCCGAGGGAGTGCTCGGTGGCGACCACCGCCCGGACCCCGGCCAGCCGGGCGGCGATCCGGCCGTAGACGCAGGCCCGGTAGAGGTGGGTGTGGACCAGGTCGTGGCCGCCGGCGCGGATCAGCCGGGCCAGCCGGGGTACGGCGGTCAGATCGCGGTTGCCGGTCATGCCGAGGTGGGTGACGGGGGTGCCGTCGGCCTCGATGCCGGCGGCGACCGGGCCGGGGTCGGTCAGGGTGACGACCTCGCACGCGGCGGGCAGCCGGCGCAGCATCAGCCGCAGCTGCTGCTCGGCGCCGCCCACGTCGAGGCCGGTGATGACGTGCAGGACTTTCACCGGGGGCCTCCAGAAGTAGCGGTAGCGGCCGGGGATTGCGGATGGCCGAGCCCGGACTGCGTCGCGGGCCCGGGGAACGGGGTCTCGTCGGGGGGCAGGGGGCGGCGGCGCAGCGGGTGCAGGGCCCGCTTGAGGGAGAGCCGCCAGGGGGTGTCGGCGGCGCCGATGTGCACCCGGGGCAGGGCGTGCCGGCCGGTGAGCGGGCCGGGGTCGAGGGCGCAGGCGTAGCCGTAGCCGGCCGTGCGCACCGCCGCGACGGCCCGGGCGTCGACCCCGCCGTACGGGTAGCAGAAGCCTTCCGGGGCGCGGCCGGTGAGCTCGGCGAGGCGGGTGCGGCTGACCGCGGTCTCCCGCTCCCGGGTGACCGGGTCGGCGGTGGTCAGGTCCTGGTGCAGCAGCCCGTGCGAGCCGACCTCCATCCCGGCGGCGGCGACCGCGCGGATCCCGTCCTCGGTCAGCAGCGGTTTGCGCGGGCCCTTCGGGTCCCAGGAGTTGAGCCCGCCGGCCCGGCCGGGCAGTACGAACACCGTGGCGGTGCAGTCGTGGCGGCGCAGCAGCGGAAGCGCGTGGGTGAGGACGTCGGCGTAGCCGTCGTCGAAGGTCAGCCCGACCAGGCCGGCGCCGCGCCCGGCGGCCCGGGCGCGCAGCAGCTCGCCGACCGCCACCCCGCGCAGCCCGCGGTCGCGCAGCCAGCGCAGCTGACGGTCCAGCAGGCCGGGGGAGACGGTGATCCGGTACGGGTCGTCCGCCCGGCCGGCGGTGTCGGTGACCGAGTGGTACAGCAGGATCCAGGGCGGGCCGCCGCGGCGGGCGGCGGTGCGGCCGGGGGGCGGCGGGGCGGGGGTGCGCTGCGGCGGCGGTTCAGGCATGGGCGAGCTTTCCTTTGACGACGACGAGCAGATGCCGGACCTCGGGGGCCCGAACGGCGAGGGCGGCGCCGGCGAACACGGCCGGCACCAGCAGCGCACCGGCCGCCGCGCCGAGCAGCGGGTCGGCGGGCAGCGCGGCGAGCGGGCCGCCCACCGCGACCGCCGCGGCCGCGGCGACGGCCAGCCGGCCCAGCCCGGCGGCGATCTCGCGCACCGGGACGGCGACGGCCCGGGTGCCGAGTCCGTGCAGCAGCAGGACGGCAGTGGTGGTGATGCCCGCGGCGTTGGCGGCCGCGAGGCCGGGCGCGCCCCACCAGCGGACCGCGGGCAGCCCGGCCCCGGCGGTGACCAGCAGCCCTGCGGCCATCGCACCGGCCGGGTACCAGGTGGGCCGCCCGGCCGCGAAGAACGGCCGGATCAGCGCCCCGGCCAGGCAGTGGCCGAGCAGCCCGAGCGCGTACACCCGCATCACGGCGGCGGTCGCGGCGGTGTCGGCGGCGGTGAACGCCCCGCGTTCGAAGAGGACGCCGATGATCTGCGGGGCGCAGGCGGCCACGTACGCGGCGCCCGGCAGCACCACCAGCCCCGCCAGCGACAGGTCCCTGGCGACCCGGCGCCCGGCCCGGTCGGCCTCCCCGTCGGCGACCGCCCGGGCCACGACCGGGAAGGTGACGGTGCAGACCATCAGCGACAGCACCATCGGCAGCTGCGCGACCTTCTGGGCGTAGTTGAGGTGCGAGATGGCGCCGGCCGGCAGGGCGGAGGCGAGGAACCGCTCGATGAGCACCTGTGCCTGCCGGCCGGCGGCGAAACAGACGACCGGCGCCAGCAGCCCGGCCACCGGCAGCGCCACCGTCGCCCGGGCGGCCGGCCGGCCCCGCCGCCGCGGCGGCAACACCCGTACCCATGCCGGGAGTTGGACGGCCACCATCAGTGCCCCGCCGAGCGCGACCCCGGCCGCGGCGGCCCGCACTCCCCAGTGCGCGTGCAGCGCCAGCATCGTGCCGATGACGGCGAGGTTGTACGCCACGTAGATCGCGGCGGGCGCGGCGAAGCTGCGGTGGGCGCGCAGCGCGGCGCTGAGGTAGCCGGCGACGCCGAAGGTGAGGACGGTCAGCGCGGTCAGCCGGGTGCAGTCGACCGCCGTGGCCGGATCGGCGAGCCCCGGCGCCAGCAGCCGCACGAGCAGCGGGGCGCCGGCCGCGAGCAGCGCGGACCCGCAGGCCAGCGCGGCGGACAGCCGGGGGAGGGTGGCGCCGAGCAGGGCCCGTACCGGGTCAAGGCCGCGCTGTCGCAGCCCGGGGTCCGTGCCCCGTGCGGCCAGCGCCCGGCTGAACGCGGGCACCAGCAGCAGCGCCATGGCGTCCTCGATCAGCAGCGTGGCCGCCAGCTCCGGCACCGTCCAGGCCACCAGGAACGCGTCGGTGGCGCCGCCCGCGCCGAACAGCCGGGCCAGGGTCTGGTCGCGCAGCAGACCGCACAGTGCACCGGCGGCGGTCAGTCCGGCGGTGAGCGCGGCGGCCCTCGCCAGGAAGCGGCCGAGCGGGGCGGGCGCCCCGGGCGCACCGGGCCCGGCCGGGGCACCGCCCCGGCGTACGTCGGCGGGGGCCCCGGTCACCGCGCCGCCGTCCCGCCGCCCGGCACCGGCCACCGGCCGGGCGCCAGTGCCCACCGGCCGACCAGGCCCAGCGCCACCGCGGTCAGCACCGTCGACGGGCCGCCGATGTCGGCGGAGAGGAAGTCGACGGCCTGCCAGATCAGCAGCCCGGTCGCGACCAGGCCGCAGTCCGTGGCCCGCCGGGCGCGCCGGGCCGCGCCCAGCCGCCGCACCCCGCACACCAGCAGCACCGCCCAGCCGCCCACCAGCACGCTCGCCCCGATCAGGCCCTGCTCGGCGAGCGCCAGCAGATACATGTTGTGCGGCGAGAGCAGCGGCTCGCGGCGGAAGGCGACCCCGGCGCCCGCCGTGTCGCCGCCCGACGACAGGCCGAGCGGGGCGTGGCCGTCCCGCTCGGCGGGGAACTGCTTGAGCCCGGCGCCGGTCAGCGGGTGGTCGCGCCAGGTGCCGGCCGCGGCGGCCCAGAGCGCGTAGCGGTCGGTGACCGAGCGGTCGGGGGCGTCGGAGACCGCGCCGATGCTGGCGAGCCGTTCGCCGAGCAGATCGGAACCCGCCCCGGCCCCGCCGGCCAGCACCACCGCCACGGCGGCCGGCACGGCCAGCGCCGGGACGGCGATCCGGGCGCCGGCCCCCAGCACGACGGCCGCGCCGGCCACCGCGGTGGCGATCCACGCGCCCCGGCCGAACGACACCGCGAGCGGCACGGTCAGCACCGCCGCGCAGGTCAGGGCGGCCGGCCGCTGCCAGCGCGGCGCCCCGGGGCCGGGCGCCAGGCCCAGGGCGAGCGCCGCCGTCAGGCCGTAACCGACGGCGGTGGCCATCCCCGTGACGTCCAGCGGCCCGAAGGTGCCGACGGCCCGCACCTCGCGCCCCATATAAGAGGCACCGGTCGCGGTCAGGTACTGGTGCACGCCGATCGCGCCCTGCACCAGGGCGAGCAGCACCAGGGCACCGGCCAGCACCCGGAAGTCCCGGGCGTCCCGCAGCGTCAGCAGCAGCGCGCCCGGCACGAGGACGAAGATCTGCAGATGGCGGACGAGACCGGGCAGGCTCGCGGCCGGGTCGGCGGAGGTGACGGTGGCCAGCGCGAGCGCGGCCACCGGCGCACCCAGGACCAGTGCGGCGGTCCGGCCCAGCGGCCGGGGGCGGTGCCGCAGCAGCCGCAGGCCGCAGACGACCACCAGCACCGCGGAGGCGGCGTCGGCCGGGGTGACGGTGCCGGCGGCGGTGGCCTCGGCGGCGTCGGCGGGGGCGCACAGCAGCAGGACCGTCGCCAGCGCGGGCAGCAGCGGCGCGCCGTGCCGGGCCAGTGCCCGGGCCCGGTCCGCGGCGCACCACGGCCCGGCCGGGACGGAAGCCGCCGCACCCGCGCTCATCCGCGTCCCCGCCGCAGCAGCGCGCCGGCGGTGCGCAGCAGGATCCGCAGGTCCTGCCCCGGCGACCAGCTGTCGATGTAGAGGTTGTCGAAGCGGGCCCGGTCCTCGATGGAGGTGTCGCCGCGCAGCCCGTGCACCTGCGCGAGCCCGGTCATCCCGGGGGGCATCCGGTGCCGGGCCGCGTACTCGGGGTACTGCCGGCCGAACCGCGCCACGAAGAAGGGGCGTTCCGGGCGCGGCCCGACCAGGCTCATGTCGCCGCGCAGCACGTTCCACAGCTGCGGCAGCTCGTCCAGCGCGGTGCGCCGCAGCAGCCGGCCGACCCGGCTCGTCCGGCCGTCGTCGTCCGGCACCGTCCAGCTGGTCGCCGCGTCGTGGTCGGCGTCCGGGCGCAGGGTACGGAACTTCAGCAGGGTGAAGGGGCGTCCGCCGCGGCCGATGCGCTCCTGGCGGAAGAGCACGCCGGGCCCGTCGGCGAGCCGTACCGCCAGCGCACAGCCCAGCAGCAGCGGGGCCGCGGCCAGCAGCACCGGCCCGGCGAGGACCAGGTCCAGGGCCCGCTTCCGCCAGCCGCCGGGCCGCGGCGGGGTGGTGTCCAGCGGGCGGCAGGCGAACCCCCACAGGTGGTCGGTGCCCGGTTCCGGCGGCCGGCCCTCCCGGCCCGCAGCGGCGCCGGCCAGCCAGATTGCCGAGCCCTGGTCGACGAAGCGGCGCAGCAGCGCGGCGGTGTGCGGATCGCCGTACGGCGGCACGGTGAACACCGCGTCCCGGACGGTGTTGCTGATGACCGACCGGGTGATGTCCTGGAAGGAGGTCAGCCGGGGCAGCGCACGGGCCGCACCGCCCGTGGGCACCTCGGCCGGGCCGGGCACCACCGGGGCCGGCGGGACCAGCCCGACCGGGCGCATGCCGTACTCGGGGTGGGCCAGCAGCGCGGCGGCCAGCTGCCGGGCGGCCGGATCGGGGCCGACGATCAGGGCGGCGCGCGGCCGGCGGCGGCCCAGGTTGCGGCGGGCTCGGTAGACCATGGACCGGCCGCCGCACACCAGGAGGGAGTGCGTGCCCACCGTGACCGCCAGCGTGGCGAGCGGCAGCGCCTGCCCGGGCGCGACGGCGGCGAGCAGTCCGGCCGCGCCGCACCAGCACACCAGGGCCCGGCCGAGCAGCGCGGGCAGTTCCTGGAGCACGTCCGGGGCCGGACCGGGGCGGTAGAGCCCGCCCTGGACGTGGAGCAGCAACAACGCCGGTACGAGGGCGCCGAGCACCGCCGGCCGGATGCCGGCGCCCAGGGCCGACGGTGCCGCGGCCACGACGGCGAGCGCGTCCACGGCCACCAGCCAGGCCACCCTCCGCCGCCGGCCGCGGCCGGACCGGGGCGGGGGCAGCGGCTGCCACTGCGGACCGCGCGGCGGGCGGATGGCGGGTGCCGCCGGGCGGGCCGCCGCGGACGGTCGGACCCGGGCGGAGGGGTGCGCGTCCGCGCTCTCGGTCGTCATCGTCCGCTCCGCTCCCCGCGCTCCGGGCCGGCCGCCCCGAGCAGTTCGCGGTACAGCGTCAGGACCGCGGCCGCGGTGCGCCGTACGTCACCGGTCGCCCGGGTGTGCGCCAGGGCGCGGGCGCCGAGCTCGGTGCGCAGCGGAGGCCGGGTCAGCAGTCCGCGCAGCGCCTGCGCGAGCGCGACGGGGTCGCCGGGCGGCACCAGGCAGTGCGGTGCCGCACCCGGCGGCAGGGCCTCCCGGGCGCCGCCGACGTCGGTGACCACGACGGGCCGGCCGCAGGCCATCGCCTCCAGCGGGGCCAGCGCCATGCCCTCCCAGCGCGACGGCAGGACGGCCAGATCGGCCGCCCGGTACCAGGGGACGGTGTCCTCGGCGGCGCCCGCGAACCGCACACCGGCCGGCGCCCCGGCCCGCAGCCGCGCACGGTCGGGGCCGTCACCGATCAGCACCAGCACGGCGTCCGGGACGGCGGTGCGCACCGCCGGCCAGGCCCGCAGCAGCGTCCGCTGGTCCTTCTGCGGGCACAGCCGCCCCACGCACACCACCAGCGGGGCGTCCGGCGCGAGCCCGGCGAGGGCGGGCAGCGAGCGGCGCAGCGCGTGGCGGGCCGCTCGATCGTCGTACGCGGGGGAGCAGCGGTGCAGGTCCACGCCGTTGCGGACCACCGCCCACCGGCCGGGGACGCCCGCCGTTTCCCCGCGCCGCCGCTCCTCCTCGCTCACGCACAGCACCCGGTGCGCCCAGCGCGCCGCGTACCGCTCCCAGCCGACCGTCAGCCGCGCCGCGGGCCCGCCGAGCGCCTCGAAGGACCAGGCGTGCGGCTGGTGGACCGTGGGGATCCGGCCCCGGACGGCCAGCCGGGCGGCCAGCCCGGCCTTGGCGCTGTGCGTGTGGACGAGGTCCGGGCACAGCCGCCGGACCAGCCGGGCCAGCCGGCCGGTCTCGCCGGGCAGCGCCGGGCCCGGGGCGCGGCGGGCCGGCCAGGGGACCACCTCGGCGCCCGCCGCCGCGGCGTCGCGGAGCAGCGCGCCGCCGGGCGGTGCCGCCACCACGGTCCGCAGGCCGGCGGCGACCTGGGCACGGGCCAGGTCGGCGACGACCCGGGCCACCCCGCCGTCGACGGGCTGGGAAACGTGGAGGACCGTCGGCCGCTCACCGGACCTCAGCTCTTGCGCCGCCACGCACCGCTCCCCTGAATCACCGGGCCGGCAGAACTCTTTGCCGGCGGAACTCGCCGTGGAATTCCCGCAGCGCGCCGCTCAGCGCCGGGTATCGGTCTGGACGAAGAGCGTGCCGAGCGGATATCCCGGCCGATGCGCGGAGAAGCGGAAAGTGAGCCGGTCGCCGCCGTACCGCAGGGCGGGCCGGAGGGCGTATGCACCGGAATCCGGGCCGAGGGTATTGCCAGGGGCCGGCCGCCGCGCGGATTCCCGGCAGAATTCGGTGACGGTCGAGTCCTTCACGTCATTCGCCGGAACGGCGGAGTCGTGCAGCGCATACGGCCGGTGCCGGCGGACCGGTACGGGGAGCCGGCCGGGGCCGCCGCCCCGGTCGCCGCCGTGGGCCACCACGCCTGCCCGGCCGCCGGGACGCGCCGGCGTCCGCAGGTCCGTGCGCCGCACACGGCTGTCCGGGCCGGAGCCGACGTCGGTGTACGCCCTCCGGTGCCGGCCGTGGGCCCCGGCGCCGTCCTTCTGGGCCGCGGCGTGCTCTCGGGCCGCGCCGCGGGGCCGCGCCGCGCAGGTGAGCGAGGAGTCGGCGGCCCGCGCGCGGCCGCTGCGCCGGGCCACGCGGAAGCGCTGGGCGAGAGGAATGCGTGCGGATTCCCCGGGGGAGGCCGGCGCGGGCGCCGAAGACAGGGCGGCCGGCAATGCCCATGCCGCCGGCGCGCATACGAGGCCGCGCGCGGTGCGGTCCATCGACTTCCGCATGTCTTCCTCTCCGACTTCTATCAGTCAAACAGGAGAGCACTCTGACAGAAATCATGTTGGAAACCGCGGCTGGCACGCCCGGTTCGGAACCGGCGATCCCGAACGGCGGAATGCCGCACTGAAATGGCGGAGCGATCTTTATGCCAATAGGGTTAACCCGCCCCGGTAGGGGTGGACGCCCGCATCTCTGACGTATTTCGTTCGTTGTGACCGGTGCCCCATTCGCGAACTGAAAGGAGAATGGGATGAAGCGGTTTATCAAGACCGCCGCAGTGGCCACGGCCAGCGGCGCGCTGGTGGTCAGCGGTGCAGGGCTCGCATCCGCCAGCGGGGACGGCCACAACGGCCACAACGGCCGTCACGGCCACCACCGCCACCACCACCGTGGCTACGACCACTACAGCCACCACGGCTTCGCCTACGGCCACCACGGCGGTGCCAACGCATACGGCGTCGCCGCGCACTCCCCGGGCATTCTGAGCGGCAACAACGTCCAGGTGCCGATCAACATCCCGATCAACATCTGCGGCAACAGCCTCAACATTGCCGCGCTGCTGAACCCGGCGTTCGGGAACAAGTGCGCCAACATCGGTAACTGACAGGTGACCCGGCCGCCGGTCCGTACGGACCTCGGACCGGCCCGGGTCGTGGCGTAGTCGGCGGACCTCCCCTGACTCCGGTCTCGGGTGGTCCGCCACTCCATCCTCTCCACCGTCCGCCCCGCCCGACCTGCGTCGGAGTCCTCGGGGGCACCGGCGATACTTGAGCGCATGGCGAAGAGCAGGCGCGGGCGCGGCGGCGTGGAGACCGTCACCGAGACGGTGGACGGCGGGCTCGCCGAGCTGCGGCCCGACCGGGACCGGCCGCACGGCTGGACCCTGCTCCTCGACGGCGCCCCGCAGTC
This sequence comes from Streptomyces sp. NPDC021749, assembly GCF_040640655.1. Taxonomy (NCBI): domain Bacteria; kingdom Bacillati; phylum Actinomycetota; class Actinomycetes; order Kitasatosporales; family Streptomycetaceae; genus Streptomyces; species Streptomyces sp. NPDC021749. The sequence continues at coordinate 117,634 of NZ_JBFACE010000011.1, forward strand.
CCACGTGGACCTCGCCGACCCGCGGCGCCTGGACTTCTCGTACCAGCGGCGGCTCGGCCACGTCGTCGATCTCGCCGGACCGCCCGGACAGCCGCTGCGCGTCGTCCACCTCGGGGGCGGTGCGCTGACCCTCGCCCGCTACGTCGCCGCGACCCGGCCGCGCTCCACCCAGCAGGCCGTGGAGATCGACACCCCCCTGGTGGAGTTCGTCCGCCGGCAGCTGCCGTGGGACCGCACCTGGCGGATACGGATACGCGGCGGTGATGCCCGCGCGGGCCTGGCGAAGGTCCCGGACGGCTGGGCCGACCTGGTCATCGCCGACGTCTTCCGCGGTGCCCGCACCCCGGCGCACCTGACCAGCACCGAGTTCGTCGCGGACGTCCGCCGTGCGCTGCGGCCCGGCGGCCACTACGCGGCCAACCTCGCCGACGGCCCGCCGCTTTCGTTCCTGCGCGGCCAGATCGCCACCGTCCACACGGTCTTCCCCGAGCTCTGCCTGATCGCCGACCCCGCGGTACTGCGCGGCAAGCGCTTCGGCAACGCCGTCCTGCTGGCCGCCGACACCGCCCTCCCGGTCGCCGAGCTGACCCGCCGCGCGGCCACCGACCCGCAGACCGGACGGGTCGAACACGGCAGGGCGCTGGCCGACTTCACCGGCGGCGCGGCACCGGTCACCGACGCCACCGCCGTCGCCTCACCGGCCCCGCCGGCCGGCACCTTCACCTGAAGGCCCGCGGGGGCGTGCGGGCCGCCGCCCGTCAGGTCGCGCTGTTGCTGATCTGCACCATCGGCGGATGGCCGTTCCAGGTGCAGAACACCGAGGTGTGCCCGCCACCGCCGGTGAAGTCCACCCGGATCCACCCCTGCTGCTTCCACACCTGCATCTCCCAGCCCGGGTTCGGCGTCGCCGACACCAACTCGCCCGAGGAACCGCCCAGATCGAAGACCACCCGGCCGCCGGAGGGGGCGTAGCTCCTGATCCGGCCGCCGGAGGTGGCGCCGCCGCCCGGCGCCGTGGTGGGCGGGCGCTTCGCACGGGTGCCACCGGTGTGCGAGGGGGCGGCGGACGGGCCGGTGGCGGACGGCCGGGGCGCCGGGGCGGACGGCTTGGGGCGGTGCGTGGAGGAGGCCTGGGGCGTCCCGCCGCCGTCGGCCTGCGCCTCCGAGGAGGCCACCTGGTCGGAAAGGGGCAGCGCGCGCGGCGCGTCGTACGCGGTGCCGGACAGCACGGTGTGCACGCCGAACCACGACAGTGTGACCGCGGCGCCGGTCGCCAGCGTCCAGGCCGCCGCGTGAACCAGTCCTCGTTGCATCCGGCTCATACTGCACCACCGGACACCCCCGTCGCAGCCCGCGAGAGCGGACGGCACGCACTGCTTGGGCGTCAACCTCCGGTAAGGAACGTCCTCCTGATGGCGTACGGTGCCGCCCATGGCACGTGTGCTCGTGGTCGAGGACGACCAGTTCGTACGCTCGGCCCTCATCCGGCATCTGACCGAGGCGGCCCATACGGTACGCAGCGTCGGGACCGCCCTGGAGGCGCTGCGCGAGGTGGCGCAGGTCGGGTTCGACGTGGTCATCCTCGACCTCGGACTGCCCGATCTGGACGGCGGCGAGGCGCTGAAGATGCTGCGCGGCATCACCGACGTCCCCGTGATCATCGCCACAGCCCGGGACGACGAGGCCGACATCGTGCGGCTGTTGAACGACGGCGCCGACGACTACCTCACCAAACCGTTCTCCGTCGAGCACCTCTCGGCGCGGATGGCGGCCGTCCTGCGCCGCTCCCGGGCCGGAGCGGCCGGCGCGGAACCCCCCTCACGGGTGATACGGGTCGGCGGGCTGTCCATCGACCCGCTGCGCCGTCAGGCCGAACTCGACGGCGCCCCCCTCGACCTGACCCGCCGGGAGTTCGACCTGCTGGCGTTCCTCGCCGGCCGGCCCGGCGTCGTCGTCGCCCGCAAGGAACTGCTCGCCGAGGTCTGGCAGCAGTCCTACGGCGACGACCAGACCATCGACGTCCATCTGTCCTGGCTGCGCCGCAAACTGGGCGAAACCGCGGCCAAACCCCGTTACCTGCACACTCTTCGGGGTGTCGGCGTGAAGCTGGAGCCACCGCGGTGAAGGGCGGCGCGCTGTGAGATGGGCCCTGGTCAAGGTGGCGCTGGCGGTCACCACGATGGTCGTGGTCGCGTTCGCCGTGCCCCTCGGACTCGTCGTCAAGGAGATGGCCAGCGACCGCGCCTACGGAAGCGCCGAGCGGCAGGCCGCCACGATCGGCCCGGTGCTCGCCATCACCACCGACCGCACCCAGCTGGAACGGGCCGTGGCCAGCGCCGAGACCGGCGCCGGCGGCCGCATCGGGGTCCACGTCCCGGCGAGCGGCAAGAACGGCAGACCCGCCGAGATCGGCACCCGGCGCGCCGCCCCCGCGGACGTGGCCGCCGCCGCCAAGCTCGGCCGCGCCTCCATCTCCCCGGTCCCCGGCGGCACTTCGCTGCTCCAGCCGACCGCGGTGGCCTCCGGCATCGCGGTCGTCGAGGTGTTCGTCCCGGACGATGCGCTCACCAACGGCGTCACCACCTCCTGGGCCGTGCTGGCCGGCGTCGGCCTGGCACTGGTCATCGGCTCGGTCGCGGTCGCCGACCGGCTCGGCACCCGCATGGTGCGGCCCGCCGAACGGCTCGCCGGCGCCGCCCACGACCTCGGCCAGGGCCAGCTCGGCGTCCGCGTCCAGGAGGACGGCCCCAAGGAACTGCGGGCCGCGGCCACCGCCTTCAACTCCATGGCCGACCAGGTCGTCCAACTGCTCGCCAACGAACGCGAACTGGCCGCCGACCTCTCGCACCGGCTGCGCACCCCGCTCACCGTCCTCCGGCTCAACGCCGCCTCCCTCGGCGATTCCCAAGCCGCCGAACAGACCCGCTCCGCCGTCGCCCAACTGGAGCGCGAGGTCGACCAGATCATCCGCACCGCCCGCGAGCAGAAGGCGCACACCCAGCAGGCGGCGGCCGCGGTCGGCTGCGACGCCGCCGAGGTGATCCGCGAGCGGATGGCCTTCTGGTCCGCGCTCGCCGAGGACGAGGGACGCACCGCCCGGGTCGCCGGCGCCGACCGCCCGGTCCGCGTCCCGGTCGCCCGCCCCGACCTCGCCGCCGCGCTCGACGCGATGCTCGGCAACGTCTTCCGGCACACCCCCGAGGGCACCGCCCTCGCCGTCGACGTCCACCACGCCGAGGACGCGGTGATCGTGCTGGTCTCGGACGCCGGCCCGGGCATCGCCGACCCCGAGGCGGCGCTGCGCCGCGGCCACGGCGGCGGAGGGGAAGGCTCCACCGGGCTGGGCCTGGACATCGTGCGCCGGCTGGCCGAGTCCACCGGCGGCGACGTGCGCATCGGCCGCTCCGTCCTGGGCGGCACCGAGGTACGTGTCTGGCTGGCCCTGGACGGCCGCCGCGGCCCGCACGGCACCCGCCGCGGCCGCCGGCTGCGCCGCACGCTGCGCACCGGCGGCCGGCGGGCCGCCCGCGCCGGTTCCTGAACGCCCGTCACGGGGCATAGGCCGGTGGTCTTAACCACCGCCTTCCGCTTCCTTAAGGCCGCCATAATTCCACCAACGTCCGTACGGATCCCGGCATTTGTCCGTTTCGCTGTCGCTAGCGTGCGGGGCACACCGACTTCCCCCGGTGCACCCCCCAGCCATCCCCCCCACGTGACGACAGGCAGGACGAGATGAGTTCCTCCGCACACCGCCGGCGCAAGAGCCGCACCACCAAGCTGATCCTCACCGGCACCGCCGCCGCGGTCGCGGCCGGCGGCGCGTTCGCCGTCGCCGGCTCCGCGCTCGCCACCAAGGCCCCGCGCACCCCGAGCACCAAGGCCGCGGCCGGCTTCGCCCCGTACGTCGACACCTCCCTCTTCCCCGCCTACGACCTGGCCGGCACCGCCCAGAAGACCGGCGTGAAGAACTTCAACCTCGCCTTCATCACCTCCGGCGGCGGCTGCACCCCGAAGTGGGGCGGCGCGGTGGACCTCGGCAACGACCCGGTGGCCAAGCAGATACCCGCACTGCGCAAGGCCGGCGGCGACGTCCGGGTCTCCTTCGGCGGCGCCAACGGCTCCGAGCTCGGCGTCGCCTGCGCCTCGGCCGACCAGCTGGCCGCCGCGTACGGCAAGGTCATCGACCGGTTCAAGCTCACCCGGGTCGACTTCGACATCGAGGGCGGTGCGCTGCCCGACACGGCCGCCAACACCCGCCGTGCGCAGGCCGTCGCGCGCCTCCAGAAGAGCCACCCGGGCCTGGACGTCTCCTTCACCCTGCCGGTCATGCCCGAGGGCCTCACCCAGGACGGCGTGAACCTGGTCGCCGACGCCAAGAAGAACGGTGTGAAGATCTCCGCCGTCAACATCATGGCGATGGACTACGGCTCCTCCTACAGCGGCGACATGGGCACCTACGCCACCCAGGCCGCCACCGCCACCCAGGGCCAGCTCAAGAAGGCCCTCGGCCTGAGCGACGCGGCCGCCTGGAAGACCGTCGCGGTGACCCCGATGATCGGTGTCAACGACGTCCAGACCGAGGTCTTCAAGGTCGACGACGCCACCCAGCTGGTGAAGTTCGCCAAGAGCAAGCACCTGGGCTGGCTGTCGATGTGGTCCGCGACCCGCGACAAGGCCTGCGAGGGCGGCGCGTCGAACTCCGCCCAGCCGACCTGCAGCTCCATCGAACAGGGCCCGCTGGCCTTCACCAAGGCCTTCGGCGCCTACACCGGCTGACCCCCACCGGCGGTCCGGCCCCTCGACCGACCAGGACCACCGTTCCTGAGGGGTGTCTCCTGATCCCGCCGGGCTGACGGAGGAGACACCCCTCAGGCGGGGCGCAGCGGGCCTCCCCCCACCCGCTGCGCCCCGCCCCGTACCGCGTCCCGGAAGGCGATCGGGGTACGGCCCGTCCGGCGCTGGAAGAACTTGCTGAAGTTCGTGGCGTCGGCGAAGCCCAGCCGGCCGGCGATCCGGGCCGCGGACTGGTCGCCGTGCGCCAGCAGCCGCTTGGCCTCCAGCACCACCCGCCGGTCGATGAACTCCTTCGCCCCGACCCCGGCGGTGGCCTCGGTGGCCCGGGACAGGGTGCGCGGCGCGTACCCCAGCGCACGGGCGTAGTCGGCGACCCGCCGGCTGCGGGTGAACCCCCGCTCCACCGCGTCCCGGAACCGCAGATACGTCTCGCCCGCCGGGCAGCTCCCCGCACCGTCCCCGGCCGCCCCGTCCGGGTGCGCGGCCCGCAGCACCAGTACGGCCAGCAGATGCCGCAGCACCTCCCGATGGACCTCCAGCGGCAGCCCGCCCAGCGCCCCGAACTCCTGGTGCAGCTGGTCCATCGCCTCCGCCACCCGGCCCGCCGCCGCCCCCCGCGGATGCCGTACGGGCGGCCCGTACCAGTCCTCGATCCGGGCCGCGGCCGCGGTCGCCGGATCCAGGAAGCCCGCCTCGAAGAGCACCAGCCGCCCCTCCGCGCCCGTGAGATCGCCGAAGTGCTGCACCTGCCCGGGGCGCGACCACAGCAGATCGCCCGGGGCCAGCACGTGCTCGCGGAAGTCGACGCTGTGCACCAGCCGGCCGCGGTCGAGCAGCAGCAGGTGGTGGAAGCCGGGCCGGTGGGGGGTGGACAGCTGACAGGCGTCCGCCCGCTCCCGCAGCTCGGCGAGGGTCAGCACCTCCACGCCCGACGGCCGTCCGGCCGGCGCGGAGAACGCCACCTCCCGGATCTCCGGAACCGGCTCCCCGCCCCCCTGTCGTTTTCTGACCATCTCCGGTCCCTCCGCTACCCCGGAAACCCCGGCTGATGGCCCTAGCGTAGAAGACGTCAGCCAGACCGCTGACGGAAAGAGGCAGTCCGGCCGCACGTCGGACCCACCACGCCCCGTACGACCGGCGCACCCCGGTCCCACCGCACAGCTGGGAGATCCACCATGTCCACGATCGCTCTCTACGGCGCCACCGGCACGATCGGCAGCCGCATCCTCGACGAGGCGCTGCGGCGCGGTCACCAGGTCACCGCGGTCGTCCGCGATCCGGCGAAGCTCACCACGAGCCACCCGGCCCTGACCGTGACCACCGGGGACGTCCTCGACCCGGCCTCCGTCGCCGCGGTCGCCGAGGGCAAGGACGTCGTGGTCAGCGCGGTCGGCGGCGGCGACGGCCCGGGCCACCTCGCCACCATCAAGCCCGCCGCCGCATCCCTCGTCGCCGGGCTGCGCACCCTCGGCGCGGCGGCGCCCCGGCTGATCGCGGTCGGCGGCGCCGGCTCGCTCCGCACGCCCGACGGCAAGCAGGTCTGGGACGCCGAGGGCCTGCCGGAGTTCCTGCTCCAGATCATGCACGCGCACGGCGACGCGCTGGACCTCTACCGCTCGGTCTCCGACGTCCGCTGGACCAACCTCAGCCCGGCCGCCACCATCGCCCCCGGCGAGCGCACCGGCACCTACCGCACCGCCACCGACGACCTGATCACCGATGCGGAGGGCACCAGCCGGATCTCCGCCGAGGACTACGCGGTCGCCCTCGTCGACGAGATCGAGCGGCCCCGGCACGTCGGCGAGCGCTTCACCGTCGGCTACTGAGCGGCCGCCGCCTCGGCCCCCGGCAACACGAAGGCCCCCGACCAGAGGTCGGGGGCCTTTCAGTGGGGTGAGTAACGGGACTTGAACCCGCGACATCCTGGACCACAACCAGGTGCTCTACCAGCTGAGCTATACCCACCATGACCGGTGCTGTGTGGTTCTTTTTCCCCACCGGCTGAGAAAAAGTGTACAGGGTCTTCGGGGGTGCTCGCGCCCAGGTTTCCCGCCGGGGGAGCGTGGGCGTGTCTTCCGGGTCACCGCAGCTGCGGCGACGACCCGGAAGACGGCCCGGGGCGGGTCACGACGACGGCGCGGCCTGGGGTGCGGCAGGCGGCGCGGACTCCGGCGCCGGCTCGGCCGGCAGGACGTGCTTGGCGGCGATGGCCTTCGCGGTGTCCGAGTCGGGGCCGGGCTGCGGGACGAAGACCGCCTCCCGGTAGTAGCGCAGTTCCGCGATGGACTCACGGATGTCCGCCAGCGCCCGGTGGTTGCCGTTCTTGTCCGGACTGTTGAAGTAGGCCCGCGGGAACCAGCGCCGGGCCAGCTCCTTCACGGACGACACGTCGACGATCCGGTAATGGAGATGGCTCTCCAGCGCCGGCATGTCGCGCAGCAGGAAGCCACGGTCGGTGCCGACGGAATTGCCGCACAGCGGCGCCTTCCCCGGCTCCGGCACGTGCTGCTTGATATACGCCAGCACCTGCTCCTCGGCCGCCTCCAGCGTCGTTCCGCCGTCCAGCTCCGCCAGCAACCCGGACGCGGTGTGCATCTGGCGCACCACCTCCGGCATGGTGCGCAGCGCCTCGGCCGGGGGGCGGATCACCACATCCACCCCGTCGCCCAGCACATTCAGCTCGGAGTCGGTGACCAGGGCGGCCACCTCGATGAGCGCGTCGTTCGCCAGCGAGAGACCGGTCATCTCGCAGTCGATCCACACCATGCGATCGTTCATACATCTCACCCTACGGGGCGCTCGCGCTGTCCGGGGAGCACGGGGCGCCCGGCAGTCCGGCCGACCGCGGCCTCCGGCAGCCGGGCGGCGTACGCGTCCGACGGCGGTTTGGCCGCCTCGGCCGCCTCCGGCAGGCCGTGACCGGCCAGTGCGGCCGCGGAGAATCCCGCACCCGCCCCCAGCGCAGCCCGCTCGCGCTCCGGCCGCTCGGCGCGCTCGGCCCGCTCGGGTCTGAGCGCGGGCTCATGCGCACCGTTCTGCGGCCTGCGCGCACGGTAGGCGGCGCGGTAGGCGGCCGGCGAGGCCCCCAGCTGGCGCCGGAAGTGGCCGCGCAGCGCGACCGGCGACCGGAACCCGCAGCGGCCGGCGACCTCGTCCACCGAATAGTCGGAGGTCTCCAGCAGCCGCTGGGCCTGCAGCACCCGCTGGGTGATCAGCCACTGCAGCGGCGCGCTCCCGGTGAGGGAACGGAACCGCCGGTCGAAGGTGCGTCGGCTCATGTACGCACGCGCGGCGAGCGTCTCCACGTCGAACTGCTCGTGGAGGTGCTCCAGCGCCCAGGCGACGACCTCGGCGAGCGGGTCGGCGCCGATCTCCTCCGGTAATGACCTGTCCAGGTAGCGCTGGTGGCCGAGATCGGAGGCGGTGCGGCGGGGCGGCACCACCAGCCGGCGGGCCAGCGCGTTCGCGGCGTCCGCGCCGTGGTCGGTGCGCACGATGTGCAGACACAGGTCGATGCCGGCGGCGGTGCCCGCGGACGTCAGCACGTCGCCGTCGTCGACGAACAGCTCCCGTGGGTCGACGTGGACGGACGGATAACGCTTGGCGAGCGTCGGCGCGTACATCCAGTGGGTCGTGGCCGGGCGGCCGTCGAGCAGTCCGGCCGCGGCGAGGACGAACGCCCCCGTGCACAGCCCGACGATCCTGGCCCCCTCTTCGTGCGCCCGGCGCAGCGCGTCGAGCGCGGCGGGCGGCGGGGCCTGGGTGATGGAACGCCAGGCCGGTACGACGACCGTCCCGGCACGGGAGATCGCCTCCAGCCCGTAGGGGGCGGACAGCTCCAGCCCCCCGGTCGTGCGCAAAGGTGCATCTTCGCCCGCGCACACAAGTAGCCGGTACCTCGGAACGCCGGCGTCCTGTCGGTCGATGCCGAAGACCGAGAGCGGAATGGAGCTCTCGAAAATAGGGCCGCCGCTGAAGAGAAGCACCGCGACTATTTCGCGGCGCCGTCGGGCGGCGAGCTTGCGTGCGGCATCTGGTACGGCAGCGGAGTCCTGGCTCATGGCACTTAAGCCCCCCTCGGTCGTCTCGCCCTCTCGGTCCTGCACAGTTCCCCCGCCGTCACTACCAAGATCGAATCTACTGTGTTCCGTGAGGATGGAGTGCCAAGTTCACCACCCGCTGGTATGTCGATATGGCAACTTGGCGCGAAGCATTCGATCACGAAGCGTTCCACTCGTCGGCCCTGCATGGGAAGTACGCGTCTCGGCTCTGCCCGTTCGCAGTAGGACACAACCATGCCCAGCGGTCCTTTCCTCCCTGCTCACACCGGGGTTGGGGGGTGTCGGGGGCAAGGCGGGGGTGCCGACCGGAAGTTGGCTGAAAACGGTCGCGCGCGGACTTGCAGACGCCTCAACCCTCCGGCGTACGCCGTTCGCCGTGCCGCCCGCCCCTGCGCGCCCGCGCCCCGGAACGTCCGCTTCTGTCCCGTTGCCGCCCGGCGGCACGCCTGCGCAGACCGGTCGCGGTCCGTTCGGACCGCCGCAACAGCGCGCGGCAGGCACAGGTCACCGCGGCGAGACCGGCGGCGGTGCCGGCCGCGCCGGCCCAGGAGGCGCCGCTGATGATCAGCACCAAGGGGACCAGGGCGCAGCTGAACGCGCCCCAGCGCACGACATCGCTCACTGGGTCGGGTGATCTGTCGGGCGGCAACGGCACCTCGGGCTCCCCTCGGGCGGGCTGCTACTACAACGCCGCCGACGATCTTGGGTCACCGCGAGGGGTACGTACGGGGGCAGGACGGGGCATTGCCATCCGCGCCGTGCTCCGGCATGCTCCGGGGAACGTTCGAGGCCCCCCGGGTCCACCTCGTCCGGGTGCCTGGCGCCCGCGGCGGGCTCTGGGCAGCGGGGGAGTGGCGCCGTACTCTTGGGGTATCGGGTTGGGAAGATGATTCCCAGTCGTATCGTTCCTCTTTGAACTATGGCTCCCGGTCCTCGATCGAGCCAGCTCAGTCAACTGCCGGATCAAGTCAATCGCCGTTCCCCGTTCGCCCCTCCGCAAGAGGACGTCCTCGCCGAGACACCAATGGCCGGTCACGAAATCCCCGAACCCGCGGACCGCAAGCAGGTCGCCGATCCGATGGCGGACCTGGAAGCGGCGGAAAAGACGCGCCACTCCTGCGATCCGGCATTCCGGCACGGCGTCGTGGTCGGCTTCGACGGCTCCATGTCGAGCGAACGGGCGTTGGCGTATGCAATCGGTATCGCGCGGCGCCACGGCGCCGGACTGATCATCGTCCACGTCGCCAACCGCCTGCCGACGACGGTCTGGGCGGGCTGCGAGCCCCCGGTCTTCGTCGACGTACCGGATCACCGCACCGAGGTGCTCGGGCTGGAGCTGGCCTGCGCGGACCACCTCTCCGAGGTGCCCTGGATCCTGGTCGAGCGCGGCGGGGACATCTGCCACGAGCTGGAGGAGGTCGGCCGGGAGTACGAGGCCGACGCGATCGTGGTCGGCTCGACGCACGGCATCGTCGGCCGGATCTTCGGCTCGGTCGCGGGCCGGCTGGCCCGCCGGGCACAGCGCCCGGTCATCGTGATTCCCTGACGGACCGCTTCTTCTCTTCGCCTCCCACGCACAGTTGAGGAGGCGTCATGAACGGGTTGTGCCGGCGCCCTCCTCATCTCTTGCGAAGCGAAAGAGGTGGATTGTGCGCCAATGATGGGTAGAAAACGGTCACGTGGGCGCGCCGCGTCACGGGCCCGGCGGCCGCGCGCACGGCAACTGCGTGCTACCGGACGGGAAGTGACGGTTCCCAGGCGGTGGCATCCCGTCGGCGTTCTGGGCGACGCCGGCACAGGGGAGGCGGCAGCGTCGCGCGCGTAGGTGGCACGCGCGCGACGCGGTCGCTCTTCGCGCCTCAGTCGGCGCCGCTCCCGCGGAGGCGCTTGCCCGCCGCGGGGGTTGTTCAATTGTCGCTTCGGTGGGACGGGCGAGGATTACTCGACGGTGACCGACTTCGCGAGGTTGCGGGGCTTGTCGATGTCCCGGCCGAGGGCCAACGCCGTGTGGTAGGCGAGCAGTTGGAGCGGGATGCCCATCAGGATCGGGTCCAGCTCGGGCTCGTTCTTCGGGACGATGATGGTGTCGTCGGCCTTCTCCTGGTCCTGGTGCGCGACGGCCAGGATGCGTCCGCTGCGGGCCTTGATCTCCTCCAGGGCGGCGCGGTTCTTCTCCAGCAGGTCGTCGTCCGGGACGATCGCGACGGTCGGCATGGCGGGCTCGATGAGCGCCAGCGGGCCGTGCTTGAGCTCGGAGGCCGGGTACGCCTCGGCGTGGATGTAGGAGACCTCCTTGAGCTTCAGGGACGCCTCACGGGCCACCGGGTAGCCGCGGACCCGGCCGATGAACATCATCGACTTGGCGTCCGCGTAGCGCGCCGCCAGCTTCTTGATCTCGTCCTCGCCCTTGAGGATCTCGTCGATCTGGCCGGGCAGCTTGCGCAGGCCCTCGATGATCCGCTTGCCGTCCGCGACGGACAGGTCGCGGATCCGGCCGAGGTGCAGGGCGAGCAGCGCGAAGGAGACCACCATGTTGGTGAAGCACTTGGTGGAGACCACGCAGACCTCCGGGCCGGCGTGCACGTAGATGCCGCCGTCGGTCTCCCGGGCGATCGCCGAGCCGACCACGTTCACCAGGCCCAGGACCCGGGCGCCCTTGCGCTTGAGCTCCTGGACGGCGGCCAGCACGTCGTAGGTCTCACCGGACTGGGAGACCGCGACGTACAGGGTGTCGGGGTCCACGACGGGGGCGCGGTAGCGGAACTCGGAGGCCGGCTCGGCGTCCGAGGGGATGCGGGCCAGCTCCTCGATCATCTGCGCGCCGATCTGGCCGGCGTGGTACGAGGTGCCGCAGCCGAGGATCTTCACCCGGCGGATGGTGCGGGCCTCGCGGGCGTCGAGGTTGAGGCCGCCGAGGTGCACGGTGGAGAACCGGTCGTCGATCCGGCCGCGCAGCGCGCGGTCCACCGCGTCCGCCTGCTCGGAGATCTCCTTGTGCATGTAGGTGTCGTGGCCGCCCAGGTCGTACGACTCGGCCGCGTACTCGACCGTCTCCGGGGCGCTGTTGGTGCGCGAGCCCTCGGTGGTGTACGTGCGGTAGTCGTCGGCCTTGAGGGTGGCCATCTCGCCGTCGTCGAGGGTGACGACCTGGCGGGTGTGCGAGACCAGCGCGGCGACGTCGGACGAGACGAACATCTCGTGCTCGCCGATGCCGAGCACGACCGGGGAGCCGTTGCGGGCGACCACGATCCGGTCGGTGAAGTCGGAGTGCAGCACGGCGATGCCGTAGGTGCCCTCGATGTGCCGCAGCGCCTCGCGGACCTTCTCCTCCAGCGTCTCGGCGGTGGAGCGGCCGATGAGGTGCGCGAGGACCTCGGTGTCGGTCTCGGAGGCGAAGTCGACGCCGTCGGCGGCCAGCCGGGCGCGCAGCTCGGCGGCGTTGTCGATGATGCCGTTGTGGACGACGGCGACCTTGCCCTCGGTGTCCAGGTGCGGGTGCGCGTTGTCGTCGGTGGGCGCGCCGTGGGTGGCCCAGCGGGTGTGCGCGATGCCGGTGGTGCCGGCGAACCGCTTCGGCAGCCGGGCCTCCAGTTCCCGGACCCGGCCCTTGGCCTTGGCGGTCTTCAGGCCCGCGGACTTGCCGGTGCCGCTCGCGTGGAGCGCGATGCCGGCCGAGTCGTAGCCGCGGTACTCCAGGCGGGCCAGGCCCTCCAGGAGCAGGGGAGCAACATCACGTTTGCCGATATATCCGACGATCCCGCACATACAGTGACCCTCCGAGAAAGACGTGTGTCGGTTGTGGTGTGCCCGGCGCCGGCCGGGCGCCGGCCGTGGACCGGTCCGGTGGACCGTCAGCCGTAGACGAGGCGGCGCAGCTGGCGGGCGGAGAGATCGGGCGGGGCCACGGCGCGGTGCGGCATCTCGTGGCGGATCCGTTCGAAGATCTCCTCGTTGCGCAGTCCCTGGGACTGCAGCTCCCGATGGCGCCGGCGGACGAACTCCTCCGTCGTCTCGTCGAAGTACGCCAGCACGTCCAGCACCACCCGGGCGGCCTCACCGCGCTGCAGCGGTGTGCTGCGCACCAGGTGGTCCACCAGGTCTTCGTGTGGCGCTTCTGCGCGGTGACGGCGTTCGAGCACCCGTAGATACTGCGGGGCCCCGCCGGGAATCGCAAGAATTCTGCCCGATATCGGGCAGGTCGCCGGTTTGGGTGCGCGAAAGTGGTCTACACCTTGACCCCGTTCCAGGCTCGCGGTACGCATGGTCACCGCTCGGTCGCTCCATGCCATGACATGCCCGACGCTCGCCGAAGGGACCGTCGATGAGACGACGCAGACTGCTGGGCTCGCTGCTGCTGACCGTGGCCGCGGCGCTGGGAACCGCCGCCGCACCGCCCACCGCCGCACGGGCCGCCGCCCCCACCGTCCCCCTCGACCGGGTCGTACCCGCCCCGGCCTCGGTGCACGAGGGCGGCACCCCGTACACGATCGGCGCCGCCACCCGCATCCGGGTGCCCGGCGGCTCGGGGGACGCGCGGCGGATCGCCGGCTATCTGGCGGGCCTGCTGCGCCCCTCCACCGGCTACGCCCTGCCGGTCACTACCAAGGGCGGTGACGGCATCGTGCTGCGGCTCGGCGGCCGGGGCACCGCGGAGCTGGGCGCGGAGGGCTACCGGCTGCGCGTGGACGGCCGCGGGGTGACGATCGGCGCCCACCGGCCCGCCGGCCTCTTCCACGCCGTCCAGACGCTCCGCCAGCTGCTGCCCGCGGCCGCCGGCGCACACCGCGAGCAGGCCGGGCCCTGGAGGATCGCCGGCGGCACCGTCACCGACACCCCGCGCTACGGATACCGCGGCGCGATGCTCGACGTGTCCCGGCACTTCTTCACCGTCGCCCAGGTCAAGCGCTACATCGACCAGCTGGCGATGTACAAGATCAACAAACTGCATCTGCACCTCTCCGACGACCAGGGATGGCGGATCGCCATCCGCTCCTGGCCGCGGCTGGCGACCTACGGCGGCTCCACCCAGGTCGGCGGCGGCAGGGGCGGCTACTACAGCCAGGACGACTACCGCGAGATCCTCCGCTACGCCGCCGACCGCTATCTGGCCGTCGTCCCCGAGATCGACATGCCGGGCCACACCAACGCCGCCCTGGCCTCGTACGCCGACCTCAACTGCAACGGCGTCGCACCACCCCTCTACACCGGCACCCACGTCGGCTTCAGCTCGCTGTGCGTCCCCAAGAAGGTCACCTACGACTTCGTCGACGACGTCGTCCGCGAGCTCGCCCGGCTCACCCCGGGCCGGTACCTTCACATCGGCGGCGACGAGGCGCACTCCACCAGCCACGCGGACTACGTCACCTTCATGGACAAGGTGCAGCCGGTGGTCGCCAAGTACGGCAAGACCGTGATCGGCTGGCACCAGCTGACCGGCGCGCACCCGGCGGAGGGCGCCCTCGCCCAGTACTGGGGCTACGACGCCACCGGCGCGGCCGAGCGGCAGCAGGTCACCGACGCCGCCCGGAACGGCACCGGGCTGATCCTCTCGCCCGCCGACCGCGCCTACCTCGACATGAAGTACGACAAGGACACCCCGCTCGGCCTGAACTGGGCCGGCTACGTGGGCGTCCGCCGGGCGTACGACTGGGACCCGGGCAGCTACCTCCAGGGCGCGCCCGGCGACGCGATCCGGGGCGTCGAGGCGCCGCTGTGGTCCGAGACCCTCTCCACCTCCGCGCACATCGAGTACATGGCCTTCCCGCGGCTGCCCGGCATCGCCGAGCTCGGCTGGTCCCCCGCGGACACCCACGACTGGGCCTCGTACCGCGAGCGGCTGGCCGCCCAGGGCCCCCGCTGGGACGCCCTGGGCATCCACTACTACCGCTCACCGGAGGTCCCGTGGCCGGGGGCGTGACCGCGCGCGCGACGGCGTCAACGGGTGCGCGTGCCGCAACGGGGTAGGGGTGCCGGCGGCGTAATGCCGCGCGCGAGGGTGCGAACGGTGCGCGCGACGGCGTAACGCTGCCGGCGGCGGGATGCTGCGCGCCACAACGTGGTGGCTCCCGGAATTCCCCCGGCCCCCACCACGTTGTGGCCCCACAGGGGGCGCTCGCACCCCCTACGGGATCTGTTCGACCGCCCCTTACGGGACTAGAACCCCAACTCCCGCGCGATCAGCATCCGCTGGACCTCGCTGGTGCCCTCGCCGATCTCCAGGATCTTGGCGTCCCGCCACATCCGGGCCACCGGGTACTCGTTCATGAAGCCGTAGCCGCCGTGGATCTGGGTGGCCTCGCGGGCGTTGTCCACCGCGATCTCGGAGGAGTACAGCTTCGCCAGCGCCGCCTCCTTCTTGAACGGCTCGCCGTGCACCAGCCGGGAGGCGGCGTCGCGCCACGCCAGCCGGGCGGTGTGCGCCCGCATCTCCATGTCGGCGAGCTTGAACTGGATCGCCTGGTTGGCGCCGATCGGCTTCCCGAAGGCGTGACGTTCCTTCGCGTACGTCACCGACTCGTCCACACAGCCCTGCGCCAGGCCGGTGGCCAGCGCCGCGATGGCGATCCGGCCCTCGTCGAGGATCCGCAGGAACTGGGCGTAGCCGCGGCCCTCCTCGCCGAGGAGGTTGCCGGCCGGCACCCGGACGTCCGCGAACGACAGCTCGCGGGTGTCCGAGGCGCTCCAGCCGACCTTGGAGTACGGGGCGGCGACCGTGAAACCGGGGGTGCCGGACGGCACGATGATCGAGGAGATCTCCGGGGAGCCGTCGGCCTTGCGGCCGGTGACCGCGGTGACCGTCACCAGCCCGGTGATGTCCGTACCGGAGTTGGTGATGAAGCATTTGCTGCCGTTGATCACCCAGTCGTCGCCGTCCCGCACCGCGGTCGTGCGGGTCGCGCCGGCGTCCGAGCCGCCGTCCGGCTCGGTCAGGCCGAACGCGCCGAGCATCTCCCCGCTGCACAGCTTGGGCAGCCACTCGCGCTTCTGCTCCTCCGTGCCGAAGCGGTACAGGGGCATGGCGCCCAGCGAGACGCCGGCCTCCAGGGTGATCGCCACCGAGGAGTCGACCCGGGCCAGCTCCTCCAGGGCGATGCCGAGGGCGAGGTAGTCGCCGCCCATCCCGCCGTACTCCTCGGGGAACGGCAGGCCGAACAGGCCCATCCGGCCCATCTCCTGCACGATCTCGTACGGGAACGCATGCTGCTCGTAGTACTCGCCGATCTTCGGGGCGACGACGTCATGCGCGAACGCCTCGACCGTGCGCCGGAGTTCCTCCAGCTCTTCGGGCAGACGGTGGTCCAGGGTCATGGTCACTCCTTGTGGGAGAGGGCACGCAGGGTGCGCGAGGGGCTCGGGCGGCCCAGGACACCGGCCATCCACACGCTCGTGGCGGTGAGCCGGTCGAGATCGACGCCGGTCTCGATGCCGAGGCCGTGCAGCATCCACACGAGGTCCTCGGTGGCGAGGTTGCCGGTGGCGCTCTTGGCGTACGGGCAGCCGCCGAGGCCGCCCGCCGACGCGTCGACGGTGGTGACGCCAAGCTGCAGCGCGGCGAGGGTGTTGGCGAGGGCCTGCCCGTAGGTGTCGTGGAAGTGCACGCCCAGCTTCGAGGTGGGCACGCCCGCCTCGTTCAGGGCGGCGAGAAGGTGCTGGACGTGGCCCGGGGTGGCCACGCCGATGGTGTCGCCCAGGCTCAGCTCGTCGCAGCCCATGTCGAGCAGCGCCCGGCACACCCGGACCGTCTGCGCGACCGGCACCGGGCCCTCCCAGGGGTCGCCGAAGCACATCGACAGATAGCCGCGGACGTGCACCCCGGCCTCCTCGGCGCGGGCGACGACCGGGGCGAACATCGCCAGCGCCTCGTCGACCGTGCGGTTGAGGTTGGCCTTGGCGAACGACTCGGTGGCGCTGGCGAACACCGCGATCCGGCGGGCGCCCAGTGCCAGCGCCCGGTCCAGCCCGCGGTCGTTGGGCACCAGGACGGGCAGCCGCTGCGGGTCGAGGTCGCCCAGCAGCGGGAACAGCCGCTCGGCGTCGGCGAGTTGGGGCACCCACTTCGGATGCACGAAGCTGGTCGCCTCCACCACCGGCAGTCCCGCGTCGACGAGCCGGTGGACGAACTCGGCCTTGACCTCCGTGGGCACGACGGCCTGTTCGTTCTGCAGGCCGTCGCGTGCGCCGACCTCATGGATGCGCACCCGGGCGGGCAGCCCCTCCGCGGCGATCTGCATCGGCAGTCCGGTGACGGTCATGACGCCACCTCCCCGTCCGCGGCGTCGGTGCCGTCCGCGCCGTCCACGGGCGCGATCACGGCCAGCACCTGGTCCATGGCGACCGTCGAGCCGACCGTCACGTCGAGTTCGGTCACCGTCCCGGCATGCGGGGCGGAGATCACGTGTTCCATCTTCATCGCCTCCACCACCAGCAGTCCCTGGCCCGCGGTGACCTCGTCGCCGACCGCGACCTTGACGACCGTGACGGTGCCCGGCATCGGGGCGGCCAGGGTGTCCGCGCCGTGCGCCCCGGCGGCGCCGCGCAGCGCGGCCGCCACCGGGTCGTGGTCGGCCACCTGCCAGGCGTCGCCGTCCCTGCCGAGCCAGTCGCCGCTGCGGTGGAAGGTGTGCACGACCCCGTCGAGCGTGATCCGGACGCGGTCTGGTGTGACCTCGGCGGTGTCCTCCGGGCCGCCGGGCCGGACCTCGCGGACCACCGGGTCGTGGCCCGGCACCCGCAGCCAGTGGCGTACCGGCGCGGGCTCGCCGCCGAGCCGGAAACCGCTCGGCGCGGCGAACGGGTCGCGCCAGCCGGCCTCGTCCACCGCCGGCGCCAGGGCGGCCTGCCGCACCGCCGCGGCCGCCGCGTAGACCTCGTCCGGGACGCCCGTCTCGACCAGGCCGGCCGCGTCCCGCTCCACCAGTCCGGTGTCCAGCTCGCCGGAGACCACGTCGGGGTGGGCCAGCAGCCGCCGCAGGAAACCGGCGTTGGTCGTCACGCCGAGGGTGACGGTGTCGGCCAGCGCGGCCCGCAGCCGGCGCAGCGCGCTCGCCCGGTCCGGGCCGTGCGCGATGACCTTGGCGAGCATCGGGTCGTACCGGCTGCCGACCTCGCCGCCCTCGGTGAGGCCGGAGTCGGTACGGACCCCGCCCCCCTGCTCCTCGTGCAGCGAGAGCACCGTGCCGCCGGTCGGCAGGAAGTCGCGGGACGGGTCCTCGGCGCAGAGCCGGGCCTCGACCGCGTGCCCGGTGAGCGTGATGTCGTCCTGGGCGTACGGGAGGTGCTCGCCGGCCGCGATCCGCAGCTGCCACTCCACCAGGTCCAGGCCGGTGACGAGCTCGGTGACCGGGTGCTCCACCTGGAGGCGGGTGTTCATCTCCATGAAGTAGTAGGCGGAGGGGTCCTTGCCCGGGACGATGAACTCGACGGTGCCGGCGCCGCGGTAGCCGCAGGAGCGGGCCGCCTGCACGGCCGCCTCGCCCATCGCGGCCCGGGTCGCCTCGTCCAGCAGGACCGACGGGGCCTCCTCGATGATCTTCTGGTGGCGCCGCTGCAGGGAGCACTCGCGCTCGCCGAGGTGGAGGACGGTGCCGTGGCCGTCCGCCAGCACCTGGATCTCGATGTGCCGGGGCCGGTCGATCCAGCGCTCGACGAGGAGGGTGTCGTCGCCGAAGGACGAGCGGGCCTCGCGGCGGGCGGCGGCGATCTCCTCGGCCAGCAGCGCCTCGGCGCGCACCAGCCGCATGCCCTTGCCGCCGCCGCCCGCGGACGGCTTGAGCAGCACCGGCACGCCGATCTCGCGGGCCGCGGCGGCCAGTTGGGCGTCGTCCAGGCCGCTTCCGGAGGAGCCGGGGACGACCGGGACGCCGGCCGTGCGGACCGTCTCCTTGGCCCGGATCTTGTCGCCCATCAGCTCGATGGCGTCGGCGGGCGGGCCGATGAAGACCAGGCCCGCCTCGGCGCAGGCCCGGGCGAAGGCGGCGTTCTCGGCGAGGAAGCCGTAGCCGGGGTGGACGGCCTGGGCGCCGGTGCGCGCGGCGGCGTCCAGCAGTCGTGGGACGGACAGATAGCTCTCGGTGGCCGGGGCCGGGCCGATCCGTACGGCCGTGTCGGCCTCGCGGACGTGGCGGGCCCCGGCGTCCGCGTCGCTGAAGACGGCGATGGAGCGGATGCCGAGCGTACGGAGCGTGCGGATGACGCGGACCGCGATCTCGCCGCGGTTGGCGATCAGGACGCTGTCGAACATGGTCGTGGGCATTCCTCTCACATCCGGAAGACGCCGAACTGCGGCTCGCCCAAGGGGGCGTTGGCACAGGCGGTCAGGGCGAGGCCGAGGACCTGGCGGGTTTCGAGCGGGTCGATGACGCCGTCGTCCCACAGCCGGGCGGTGGCGTAGTAGGCGTTGCCCTGGGTCTCGTACTGGGCGCGGACCGGGGCCTTGAAGGCGTCCTCCTCCTCGGCGCTCCACTCCTCGCCGCGGGCCTCCATCTGGTCGCGCTTGACGGTGGCGAGGACCGAGGCGGCCTGCTCGCCGCCCATCACGGAGATCTTGGCGTTGGGCCACATCCACAGGAAGCGGGGGGAGTAGGCCCGGCCGCACATGGAGTAGTTGCCGGCGCCGTACGAGCCGCCGATGACGACGGTGAGCTTGGGGACCCGGGTGCAGGCCACGGCCGTGACCATCTTCGCGCCGTGTTTGGCGATGCCGCCCGCCTCGTAGTCCCGGCCGACCATGAAGCCGGAGATGTTCTGGAGGAACAGCAGGGGGATGCCGCGCTGGTCGCACAGCTCGATGAAGTGGGCGCCCTTCTGGGCGGATTCGGAGAACAGGATGCCGTTGTTGGCGACGATGCCGACCGGGTGGCCGTGCAGGTGGGCGAAGCCGGTGACCAGCGTCGTGCCGTACTCGGCCTTGAACTCGGCGAAGCGCGAGCCGTCCACGATCCGTGCGATCACCTCGCGCACGTCGTAGGGCGTCCGGGAGTCCACCGGCACCACGCCGTACAGCCCGGCCGGGTCGAGGGCGGGCTCCTCGACGGGCCGCACCGTCCAGGGCAGCGGGGGCCGTTCGCCGAGCGTCGAGACGATGGTGCGGACGATGCGCAGCGCGTGGGCGTCGTCCTCGGCGAGGTGGTCGGTGACGCCGGAGGTGCGGGAGTGCACCTCGCCGCCGCCCAGCTCCTCGGCGGTGACGACCTCGCCGGTGGCGGCCTTCACCAGCGGCGGCCCGCCGAGGAAGATCGTGCCCTGGTTGCGGACGATGACGGCCTCGTCGCTCATGGCCGGGACGTACGCGCCGCCCGCCGTGCACGAGCCGAGGACGGCGGCGATCTGCGGGATCCCGGCGCCGGACATCCGCGCCTGGTTGTAGAAGATCCGCCCGAAGTGCTCGCGGTCGGGGAACACCTCGTCCTGCATCGGCAGGAAGGCGCCGCCGGAGTCGACCAGGTAGACGCACGGCAGGTGGTTGTCGAGGGCCACCTCCTGGGCGCGCAGGTGCTTCTTGACCGTCATCGGGTAGTACGTGCCGCCCTTGACGGTGGCGTCGTTGGCGACGATCACGCATTCGCGTCCGCTGACCCGCCCGATGCCGGCGATCACCCCGGCGGCCGGTGCGGACCCGTCGTACATCCCCTCGGCGGCCAGCGGCGCCAGCTCCAGGAACGGCGAGCCGGCATCCAGCAGGGCGTCGACCCGGTCGCGGGGCAGCAGCTTGCCGCGGGCGGTGTGCCGCGCCCGGGCCTTCTCGCCGCCGCCGAGGCGGGCCGCGGCGAGCCGTTCGCGCAGCTCGGCGGCGAGCTCGCGGTGCGCGGCCTCGTTGGTCCGCCAGGAGTCGGAGGCCGGATCGTCCCTCGAACCCCGGCCGAGGGACGCCCCGTCGCCTCCCAGCACCGGTGCCTGCTCCATCACTACGAGCCCCCTTGCTCGGTCGTCCGCCCGCCCGCCGCGGTGCGCGGCCGCCGGGCATCCGGGTTAATGGGCGTTAACGTCGTTTCCTTCAGGTTAACGACCACTAACCCGGCTGTCTACAATCGACGGCATGAGTAATGCGCAGGCCCCCGCCCCGACCAGCCGCCGCGAGCAGATCCTGAAAGAGGCCGCCCGGCTCTTCGCCGAGCGCGGGTTCCACGGCGTCGGCGTGGACGAGATAGGGGCCGCCGTCGGCATCTCCGGCCCCGGGCTCTACCGCCACTTCGCCGGCAAGGACGCGATGCTCGCCGAGCTGCTGGTGGGGATCAGCGAGCGGCTGCTGGCGGGCGGCCGGATGCGGGTCGCGGAGGGCGGCGAGGACCCCGAGGCGGTGCTGCACGCGCTGATCGACGGCCACATCGACTTCGCCCTGGACGACCGCCCGCTGATCACCGTGCACGACCGCGAGCTGGACCGGCTGCGCGAGGCCGACCGCAAGCGGGTGCGCCAGCTCCAGCGGCAGTACGTCGAGCTGTGGGTGGAGGTCGTCCGCCAGGTCCACCCGGGCCCGTCGGAGTCCCAGGCCCGGGCCGCCGTGCACGCCGTCTTCGGCCTGCTGAACTCCACCCCCCACCTGGGCCGCCCCGGCTCCCTCCCGGGCCGCACGGAGATGGCGGAGCTGCTGCACCGGCTGGCGCTGGGTGCTTTCGGGGCGGTGGCGGAGGAGGCGGCGGGGGCGCCGGCCGCGGGGGGACCGGTGGCCGCGGGCGCTTAGTGCGCTGCCCCACAGGTTGTCGTTGACCTCTGGACAGTCCAGGTGACCGGCCGGTAGCTTTCGCTGACCAAGCGCTTAGACATGCGCGTGACCGGCGACCTGGAGGAGGCGACGTAGCAATGCGCCGTACGGTGTTCAACGAGGACCACGAGGCGTTCCGCGAGACCATACGCGCCTTCATCGAGGCCGAGGTGGTACCGGTCCACGACGAGTGGTTCGCGGCCGGCCAGGTCCCCCGCGAGTTCTACTACAAGCTCGCCGACCTGGGCGTCTTCGGTATCCGCGTCCCCGAGGAGTACGGCGGCGCCGGCATCGACTCGCACAAGTTCGAGGCCGTGATGTACGAGGAGACCGCCCGCGCCGGCGTCACCTTCGGCGGCTCCGGCGTGCACGTCCTCCTCGGCCTGCCGTACATCCAGATGCTGGCCACCGACGAGCAGAAGAAGCGCTACCTGCCGAAGTTCGTCACCGGCGAGGAGATGTGGGCGCTGGCGATGACCGAGCCGGGCACCGGCTCCGACCTCGCCGGCATGAAGACCACCGCCAAGCTGTCCGACGACGGCACGCACTACGTCCTCAACGGCTCCAAGACCTTCATCACCGGCGGCGTGCACGCCGACCGCGTCATCGTCTGCGCCCGGACCGCCGCGCCCACCGCCGAGGACCGCCGCCACGGCATCTCCCTCTTCGCCGTCGACACCACGTCCGAGGGCTACTCCATCGGCCGCAAGCTCGACAAGCTCGGCCTGCGCACCTCCGACACCGCCGAGCTGGCCTTCGTCGACGTCAAGGTCCCCGTCGAGGACCTGCTCGGCGAGGAGAACAAGGGCTTCTACTACCTCGGCCAGAACCTGCCCTCCGAGCGCTGGGGCATCGCCTTCGGCGCGTACGCGCAGGCCAAGGCGGCCGTCCGGTTCGCCCAGCAGTACGTCCAGGAGCGCACCGTCTTCGGCAAGACCGTCGCGTCCTTCCAGAACACCAAGTTCGAACTGGCCGCCTGCCAGGCCGAGGTGGACGCCGCCGAGGCCGTCGCCGACCGCGCCCTGGAAGCCCTGGACGCCGGCGAGCTGACCGCCGCCGAGGCCGCCTCCGCCAAGCTCTTCTGCACCGAGGTCGCGCACCGCGTCATCGACCGCTGCCTCCAGCTGCACGGCGGCTACGGCTTCATGAACGAGTACCCCATCGCCCGCCTCTACGCCGACAACCGCGTCAACCGCATCTACGGCGGCACCAGCGAGGTCATGAAGTCCATCATCGCCAAGTCCATGGGCCTGTAAGGCCGTTGGGGCCCACGCACGTGAACGACGCACTCCGGTCCCTGCTCGATCTGCTCGACCTGGAGCGGATCGAGCAGGACATCTTCCGCGGCCAGAGCCGGGCGGCCCTGGTGCCCCGGGTCTTCGGCGGACAGGTCGCCGCCCAGGCACTGGTCGCGGCCGGCCGCACGGTCCCCGAGAACCGGCCGCCGCACTCCCTGCACGCGTACTTCCTGCGGCCCGGCGACCCCGGCGCGCCCATCGTCTACACCGTCGACCGGATCCGCGACGGGCGGTCCTTCACCACCCGCCGGGTCGTCGCCGTCCAGCACGGCCAGCCGATCTTCCACCTCTCCGCCTCCTTCCAGGAGCACGAGGAGGGGCTGGACCACCAGACCGACATGCCGGCCGCGCCCGACCCGGAATCCCTGCCGACGGCCGCCGAGATGCTGCCCCGCCACCTCCCGGCGGAGATCGCCGAACGGCTGGTGGAGGCCCGCGCCGCGGTCGACCTGCGGTACGCCGACACCCCGCCCTGGGGCACCGTCGGCCGGCCGCGCGCCCCGCGCTCCCAGGTCTGGTTCAAGGCCAACGGCAAGGTCGCCGACGAGCCGCTGCTGCACGTCTGCCTGGCCACCTACGTCTCCGACATGACGCTCCTGGACTCCGTCCTGCTCGCCCACGGCCGCGGCGGCTGGGCCGTCGGCGACGTCGTCGGCGCCTCACTGGACCACGCCATGTGGTTCCACCGACCCTTCCGCGCCGACGAATGGCTCCTCTACGACCAGGAATCCCCCTCCTCGTCCGGCGGCCGCGGCCTGGGCCAGGCCCGCATCTGGACCCAGGACGGCCACCTCGCGGTGTCGGTGATCCAGGAGGGGGTTGTGCGGGTGCCGCGGGGGTGAGAGACGCAGCGGGGCTGGGCGGGGGCGGGCGTTGGCCGGCGAGTGACCGCGGTGGCTCTTGATGTGGTGTACGACCCTAGGGGTGCCATCTGCCCCTTAGGGCATGGCACCCTCGCCGGGGTGAGCTGGCCCGTCCTCAGTGGAAGTCCCCCGCCGCAATCCGCTCAACTCGGGTTCGTCGCACCATCAAGGAGGCCGGGGCATTCACCGGCCACTCCTTGATTCCAGGCCTCCGCAGGTAGAAGACGCCCTTGCGGATATCGGTGACGACGGCCAGCCGCCCCGGGGCGTACTCGACCTCATCGCCAACTCCCGGCAATTTCCCCGGATTCACAGGGCGGCCTCCGCTTCCGCGCAGGCGCCGAGCCGGCCGCCGCACGGCCGGCACACGTGCAGGCCATCAGGGCCGGTGATCTTCTCCCGCGCCAGGCTGTAGCCACAGTGGCAGCAAGGGCAGGCATTGCCGGTGATCTCGTCGACCGTCCATGCCTGCGAGTCCGGAACGGCGTTCCACCCATTGGTCGTGCGGCGAGCGTTGGATGCAGTCGGCATCGTGTTCAGTCCTCCAGATCGCTGCTGGCTTGACCAGCTAACGCGGCACCCGGGCAATGGTCTGAGGGGGATCGGGGGACTTCTTTCGCCCGTCCCCTAGGGCGATTTGGCTACTCCTTTAGCTGACGCCGCAGTGAGCGCGGAGTTACCGTGCGTGCATGAACTCCTCGCGGAACAGGACGCTTGAGGCGTGGATGAAGGAGCACGGTTACAGCTCCAATTCGCTGGCGGAGGCGGTGAATTCGGCCGTGGGTGACCTCACCGGAAGATTCGGGGGACTGGATGGCTCATCGATCCGCGACTGGAAAGCGGGACGCGTACGGTGGCCGAAGTCCGCGACCCGCGCCGCGCTGGAGAAGGTCACCGGCCTCCCCGCCACCGCTTTAGGCTTCGTACCGCGGGGCCGGGCCAATGTACGCACGGACTCGCTGACTGGCGCTCCCGGAGCTCTGTAAAGCCAGCGCTTCGTCGGCGAGTGCGGCCGCCTTCTGTTCGATGCCGGGCTGGCCCCCGTGCCTGTGGTCACTCGCGTGACCCGTCGCGATCCGATGTTCGCTTCCTTGGGGCACGCAAGACAGGCCGCTTGCCACGCGCTCACCGGAGACGCCACTGCCGTACGGCGGGCCCTTGGCCGTGCCGAGGATGCGCTCGACCGGGCCGATCCGCAACTCGCCCGGCCGGCGTGGATGGCGGCGGTCTCCAGCGGCGCAGAGCTCGCCTCACTCGCCCTCGCCGCGCACCTGAGCCTCGGCAACTTCGAGCAGGCCGAAGCCCGTGCACACCACAGCTTGACGCTCCTCCAACCCCATATGCAGCGCGACCGCGCGCTCAACACCGTTCGCCTCGCCCACGCCCAGCTCGGGCAGACCGATTTCGGTCCGGCCGTGGCCACGGCGATGTCCGTTCCGGCCGGCCTCGTCGCCCGTCACCCTCGCGTCGCCACCCTGATCAGCGATTTCGGCACCAAACTGCGCATCACCGCGCCGTCCAGCCGGATCACCGACCTGTGGCACGAGTACGCCCACACGTGTCTGGCGAACATTGCATGACCCTGGCCATTGAGGCCGTTTTACTGCACACCCCGGCTGCACTCTCCTCATAGGGGGTGCCGCGCCAGCCATGCTGTGCTGCCGAGAGTGATATGGCGAATGGCTAACGGGAAAGCCCTCTGAAGTCGGTTGGACGACTTCGCGCCGATGCATGGGACGAGCCGTCGGCTACGCCACGCCAACGCCGAGGGTTCCAGGGGGCTTTGGTGGAAATGTGTCACGCCTGCGCCATCGGCCGAATACACCCGCAAGAATGCCGTAGCTCTCAAGGAAGTCGGCGTTCGACTTCCCTGGCGCGGTACGGGCACAGCGCGGCGCATCCATGACGCCCTCCTCGCCGAGCGCAGCGAGCCGTACGTCAGCCTGATGGTCAATCCCCTCGCCGGGGACGGAAAGGTGCACCGCCTCTATGAGAGCTGGGGGTACGAGGACCTCGGCCACAGCCAGCCCTCGGCGGACTCACCGGTCCTGACCGCGATGATCAGGCCCGTGCGCTGAAACAGGGTCGCGTTGTTCCCAAGGGGAGGGCAGGGGCAGGGGACGGCCTCAGACCAGCCCCGCCGCCCCCAGCAAGTAAGCCGTCAGCGGGTCGTAGTAGCGGGGGCTGCGGACGTGGTCGTCGAGGGGGATGGTGACGCGGAGGGTGCCCTCGGACTCGGCGAGGAAGAGGGCCGGGTCGTTGGAGTCGGCGAAGCCGATCGCGTCCAGGCCGCGTTGGGCCGCGCAGCCCGCCCAGCCGTGGTCGGCCACCACCAGGTCCGGCAGCGGGCGGCCGGCCTGTTCCAGGCCGTCGAGGATCGCGGCCATCGGCGCGGGGGAGTGGGTGTGCCACAGCGTCGCCCCGCGCTCCAGTACCGCCACGTCGGCGAACTGGAAGACCATGCCCTCGTCCGCCTGCAGCCCGTCCGGGATGACGACGATCTCGCAGCCGGCGGCCCGTAGCGCCGCGGCGGTCGCGCGGTGCACGTCGAGCAGACCGCCCGGGTGGCCGGTCGCGAACAGGACCCGCTGCTCACCGGCCGCCGCCTTGCGCAGCACCGCCGCCGCACGCTCCAGCGCGTCCACCGTCAGTTCCGGGTCGATGGTGTCCTGGCCCTGCCGGTGGTGCGGGTCGTCGCTCACCCCGCAGCGCTCCGCCATCACGGCCAGTACGTCCTGCTCGTCCGCCCACCGGTCGCCGAATTCCAGGCCGAACCAGAAGTAGCGGTCACCGTTGGCGAGCTTGCGGTAGTGGGAGAGGTTGTTCTCCCGGGGGGTGGCGACCTCACCGGCGATCCGGGTGCGGACGAGATGGTCGACGAGTTCGGCGCGGGACGGAACGGCGGCTGCGGAGGCTATCGGCATAGCGCCATTGTGCCCGGACGTATGTTTTGGGGCGGGGGAGTTCCGTACCCCGGACGGGAGCGATCACCAGCCGGGGCCGGGTTGGACCAAATGTCGAATCGGAGTGGTCCCGGCTCGCGGAAATGTCCATGGGCGGGGCGCCCGGGGTGTCCCTACCCTCGCCTCATGACCACCGCAGCCAGCGCTTCCCACGAGCCCGTCGGACCCGTCGACTCCTCCCGCGTCCCCCGTTACGCCGGGCCGGCCACCTTCGCCCGCCTGCCCCGCCTGGACGAGGTCGGCACGGCGGACGTCGCCGTCGTCGGTGTCCCCTTCGACACCGGCGTCTCCTACCGCCCCGGTGCCCGCTTCGGCGGCAACGCGATCCGTGAGGCGTCGCGGCTGCTGCGCCCCTACAACCCGGCGCAGGACGCGTCGCCGTTCGCGCTGGCGCAGGTTGCGGACGCCGGTGACATCGCCGCGAACCCGTTCAACATCAACGAGGCCGTGGAGACGATCGAGGCGGCTGCCGACGATCTTCTGGGGACCGGTGCCCGGATGATGACGCTCGGCGGCGACCACACCATCGCGCTGCCGCTGCTGCGGTCCGTCGCCAAGAAGCACGGGCCGGTCGCGCTGCTGCACTTCGACGCGCACCTCGACACCTGGGACACGTACTTCGGCGCCGAGTACACCCACGGCACGCCGTTCCGCCGCGCCGTGGAGGAGGGCATCCTCGACACCTCGGCGCTGTCCCACGTGGGCACGCGCGGCCCGCTGTACGGCAAGAAGGACCTCACCGACGACGAGAAGATGGGCTTCGGCATCGTCACGTCCTCGGACATCTACCGGCGCGGTGCCGACGAGGTCGCCGACCAGCTGCGGCAGCGCATCGGGGACCGGCCGCTGTACATCTCGATCGACATCGACTGCCTGGACCCGGCGCACGCCCCCGGCACCGGCACCCCCGAGGCCGGCGGCATGACCTCGCGCGAGCTGCTGGAGATCCTGCGCGGCCTCTCCTCCTGCAACCTGGTCTCCGCCGACGTCGTCGAGGTCGCTCCGGCCTACGACCACGCCGAGATCACGGCCGTGGCCGCCTCGCACACCGCGTACGAGCTGACCACGATCATGTCCCGGCAGATCGCCGCCGCACGGCAGGGGCGGTAGGCACCACGCACGGCCGACCGCGGCGACCGCCCCACGGCGGTCGCCGCGCGCCCGTCAGTCGCTCTCCTCGAAGGCATCGGTCCAGGCACCCGACGCCCCGCCGGCCGGGTCGATCTCCGCCAGCTCGCTCTCCAGGGCCTGTCGGATCCGCCGCCGCTCGATCGCGCTCGACGCCATGGTCAGCGCGCACAGCGCGAAGACGTAGAGCTGGAGCATCGCGAGGAAGCGCCCCAGGTCCGCCGCGACGAGAACGACGTCTCCGTTGCCGTCGCCGTCGCCGTTGCCGTCTCCGTCGCGGCCCTGGCCGTCGTGGCACCGGTAGACCCCGCCGGTGGCGCCGTCCAGTACGACCACCGCACCGGACCACCGGCCCAGCCGGAAGAAGCCGCACGGCACGCCGTGCTCCAAGCGGGTCAGGCACGGCAGCTCGTCCGCCGACAGCGCCGGCAGCCCCTCGTCCACCGCCAGCAGCTCCAACTCCGTGCTGGTGAAGACCGGCAGCCCGACCCGGGTCAGCAGGTCCCGCGCGTCCACTGCGGTGACGGCGGCCGGCAACTCCCCTTCGGGCACCCGGCGTACGGCCGCGGAGCCGAAGAGGTCGTGCAGGACCTCCGGGCGCGGGGTGTCCCAGTCCAGCGGCAGGATGCCGTTGGTCTCACCGAATGCGGCGAGCATCGGCTCGCCGTGCACCGCCGCAGGGCCCGCGAACTCCGCCGGGTCGGCCGGATCGATCGCGAACAGCCCGCCCATGCCGCGGACGACGACGCTCCGGCCCACCGGCAACGTCCCGCCGATGAAGGGCGGTTCCACGACGTCATCCACCGTGAGCCGGACCCAGGGCTGCGTCAGCCCGGTGTCCCTGCCGGGCGGCCACAGGTCCTCCGACTGCCCCTCGGAGGGAACCCCCGCACTCCAGGGGCCCGCCAGCACGGCACCGGTGGCGGCGTCCCACACCCGGAACCGCTTGTCCCATGTGCCCTGGCCGGCCACGGCGGTACGGCCGCCGCAGGTCACCTCGCGCACCTCGCCCATCGGGCCCGGCACGATGCCGGCCGCCCGGGTCCCGCCCGGCGGCCGCCAATGCGTCCAACGCACCTTCCACGGCAGCCGGATGCCGGAGTCCTCGATGGCGGAGGCGGTGTCGGCGTCCCCGCGGGCCGTACTCATCAGATGCAACCAGGCGGCCCACTCGCCCTGCGCCAGCGAATCGACCCCGCTGAGCCACAGGTGGGCTGCGTCGCCGGCGGGAGTGTGCGCGTCGATCAGCGCCCGGCCCCTGCAGTTCGCCGCGTCCAGCAACGCCACCTGATCGAGGTGGGCGACCACCTTGCCGTTGAGCTGCACCTCGTCGAAGAGCCCGGCCTGGACGGCGTGCATGGCCAGACCGTGTGCGGCATACCGTCCGGTGTCGCCCGATGCCGCCCATCCTTGAGGGTGCCGGGACGCGGTGCCCCAGGCCACCAGATGGCGCACCAGGTGCTGATGAGCGGCGCGGCTGCGCTCGGGGTCCGCGGCGCGGCGCAGCGTCCGTGCCGTCCGCTCATCGCGGAACGCGACGATGCCGTCGGCCAGTTCGAGGGTCTCGGGTGCCGCGTCCACCAGCGACACCAGAGCGTCCTCGGTCGGCTGCGGCAGCCCGAAGCCCCGGGCCAGCTCGGCCCACACGGCGAGCGGGACCTCGCGGACCTCGGCCAGGGCGAGGGCCGTCACGGCCTCCGGGGTGCCGCCCGGTGCGCCGTGCGGCCGGTCCGGAAGGTCGGGCGCCATGCGCAACGCCAGCCGGTCGCGCAGCCAGTGCTCGCCCGGGTCGGCCTCGACGAGCACCCTGGCGTCGGCCTTCAC
Source organism: Streptomyces sp. NPDC021749 (assembly GCF_040640655.1). Taxonomy (NCBI): domain Bacteria; kingdom Bacillati; phylum Actinomycetota; class Actinomycetes; order Kitasatosporales; family Streptomycetaceae; genus Streptomyces; species Streptomyces sp. NPDC021749. The sequence goes on from NZ_JBFACE010000011.1 coordinate 147,265, forward strand.
GGCGAGATCGTCGGCCAGGTCCTGGACCACCCTGCGCGGCTGCGCCGACGTCCGGGTGCGTCCCGCCCGGTGGGCGTTGCACAGGATGATCAGCCGGTCGCCGAATGCGGTTTCCAGCGCCTCGCCCCATTCGGCGCGACGCCAGAGTGAATCGGTGTCCTCACCCGCTTCCGACAGCAGGTGCGCAAGAACGTCCTCGGCGGTCAGGCCGGTGACGTCCACCGTATGGGCGTCGGGCACGTCGTCCTGCACCTGGGCGAGCACGGCGCTACGGCCGGAATCCGGGTGACCGACGATCTCGGCGACGCGGCGGCGGTCGGTGTCGTCCCGGCACCACTCCAGGATCCGGGCGACCGCCTGCTGTGACGTCACGGGCTCGTACTCGTACTGCGGGTGGGTCATCGTTCCTTCTGCCGGGCGGTGGCTGGTGTGGGGTGGAGGGCGGGTGGCGTGCCGTCACACCTGCTTGGCGACGGTGTTCCACAGCTTGCGGACCTTCTGGACGCGCCGGTTGATCTCCCTCTCCCGCTCCTTCTCGGCCTTGGTCTGCGGCACTTCCTTGTTCACCTCCGAATTGATCCGGCGGATCTCTTCCTTCGGCAGGGCGGACACGCCCAGCTTCTGTCGGGCCTCGGCCTGCTTCTCGTTCCGCAGGTCCGTGCGCCGTTGGATCGCATCCTGATCGGCACGGTACGTGGTGCTGTAGAACACGGGCTTTCCGCCGAGTTTCTCACTGAGCAGATGGGAGCAGTTGGACTTGCCGAGCCCGCCCTTCTTGTCCCCGCAGGGCTCGCGCTCGGTGTACAGCCCGGTGATCTCGTACCCCGCTTGCGCGTTGGCTTCCTTCACCCGGTTGATCCAGCCGAGCAGATGGGCCTCCGAGTGCTGGCCGGCGGCCCCCGTCTCATTCGGGAACGAGGTGTCGACCACGTACTCCGTGCCGTGCGGCCCCTGGACCTCGATCACCGCGTAGTTCCGCTTGCTGAAGTCGGGCAGATGCGATTCCACGTTCTTGCCGCTGGGCTTCTTGTTCTTGGCGATGAGGTCCTGGAGGACCTTGTTGCCCGACTCCTTGTGTTCCCGCACGCCCTTGGACTCGCCGTCCATCGACACGGGGTGCTCGGACACCCCGTACTCCTGGTGGAAGGAGTGGCTGAGGCGGGCGAGCGTGGAGACGACCACCATGCGTTCGCCGCGGTTGAGTTCGGAAAACCCCGGTAGCGCCCGTTCCAGACCCTCGTTCGTGAAGGTGGTCGGCTTGTGAGGGGAGGCGTCGGGGTGGGTGTCGTCACCGGCCGCGGTGCGCAGTACGTGTGCCAGCTTGCCGTTGTTCGCCCACTGTTGCAGGTGGGCGTCGACCCTGTCGTGGTCCGAGATCCGGTAGACCGGGTTCGACTCCCGGACGTGCGCCTGGGAGTCGTCCGTCGGCAGGCCACTGCGGTGGGTGTGCTGGGTGTCGGTCTCGCGTTCGAGGCGGGGGTCGTTGTCCAGGTCCGAGGTGTCCGAGCCGTCCGAGCTGTCCGACGTGTGGTGGGCGTCCGGTGGGGAGCCGTCGTGCGGGTCGGCGTCGGGCATGTCGACGTCCGAGGGGGTCTCGGAGTCGTCCAGCTTGGGTTTCTTGTGGTGGACGCCCTCGTCGGCGTTCGTGTCGTCGGGGTCGAGGGGGTGTTTCTTGCCGTCGCCGGTGCCGGCGGGTTCGGCGGCGGGCCGGCGGGGGGTGTCGGTGCGGTGGTCGCTGGTGTGGTGGTCCGGGGTGGGTGTGGGGGTGGTGGGGCGGCGGTTGGCGTCGAGGGGGATGGCGTGGACGCCGTTGGTGCCGTCGTGGAGGGGTTTGTCGCTGCGCCGGCCGGTCTGGGCGTCGACGTAGGTGATCTTGCCGTTGTGGTTGACGACGTTCCAGGCGTGGGCGCGGCCGTTGTTGTCCTGGGTGACGATGACGGCCTGGGAGCCGTGGCCGCTGTCGCGGAGGTCGTTTTCGAGGCGGTGGAAGGCGTCGGGGCCGTTTCCGTAGTCGTGGAAGGGGGCGCCGAGGGTGTTTTCGATGCGGTCGCGGCCGTTGGTCTCGCCGCGGTCGGAGGGGGTGCCGTCGGGGTGGGTGTCGGGGGTGCGGTGGGCGGCGGCGGTGGGGTTGCCGGCGTAGGTGTCGGCGGTGGCGAGGGCGGCGTCAACGCAGTTGTTGTTACGGCCGGGGGCGTCGGGGCCGGGGTGGTTGATGGTGTCGACCCAGTGGCCGTCGTGGGGGTCGGGGTGGCGCTGCGGGGCGCCGTTGTCGTCCTTGGGGATGGCGTTCTCGACGTGCTGCTGGTGTTCGTCGGTGGGGCCGTCCAGCCCGCCGGGGCGTTCGCGGTTACGGGTGTCGGAGGCGGCGGGGGGATCGTCGTGGTGGTCGGCGGCGGGGGGTTCGTCGTGGGGGCGGTCGTGGTCGGGCTGGTCGGTGGGGGTGTTGCTGGGGGTGGTGGGGTGTTCGGTGCGCGGCTCGGTGCGGTGGTTCGGGTCCTGTTGGCCGTTCGGGGGAGGGTCGGTACGGGTCGGCTGGGGCTCGGGGCGCCTGGGGTCCGGGCGGGTCGGGTCCGGGCGCGTGGTGTCGGGCCGGGTGGTGCCGGGCCGGGTGGTGTCCGGGCGGGTCGAGTCGGGGCGCGGCTGGGCCGGGACCGGGCGCTGCTGACGCGGGTCGGGGCGCCCGCCGCCGGGCGTACGAGGGTCGTCCGGGCGGCGCGGCCCGTCGAGGCGGGGGTCGTGGGCGGGGCGGTCCGGACGGCGCTGCTGGGTGATGTCGTGGACCGGCCGGGTGCCGTCGGGGCGGCGGTTGGGCGGGGTGGAGCCGGGGTTCCCCGCGGACGGGTTGGAGCCGCGCGGGGGTGTGGTGTTCGGGTTCGGGTTGGAGGTCCCGCTCGGTGTGGTGGTGTGCGGTGCCGCGTTCGGTGCCGTCGGCCCGGTCTGCGGGGGCATGGTGGTCGGCATGCCGCCCACTGGCCCCGGCCCCGGCGATTGCGGGCCGCCCTGCGGTGACTGCTGGGGCGGGGTGGCCGAGTGACCGCCGGGATCGGCCGCCGGGGTGCGCGGTGGGGCGGTCAGGGTGTCGGCGGACTGGGTGGTGACGGTGGTGTCGTCGTCGCGGACGTGCGGCATCGGGTCGCCGGGGGCCGGGTCGCGGTGACCGGCGGGCGACGGTCCGGCGGACGGTGCGTGCGGAACCGCCCCGCCCTGCGAGGGCACGTTGACGTGCGGTGCGGTCGGACGGCCGCCGCCCGCACCGGAGTTGGTGTCGTTCCCGTCGTGCGGGGGTGTGCTGCCGCCGTCGCCGGAGTGGGGGGTGGGCGTGGCATCGGGGGTGGGGGAGGGAGTGGAAGCGGAGGTGGGGGAGGGAGTGGAAGCGGAGGTGGGGGCGTCGTGGGAGGCGGCGGCGTCGTGGGAGGTAGGGGCGTCGTGGGAAGCGGCGGCCGGGTGGTCCGGGGACGCATGGTCGGGGCTTGGGGCCGGGGCCGGGGCCGGGGCCGGGGACGGGGACTGGGTCGGGCTGGGCGACGGGCCGGAGTCGGCGGCCGGTGTGGAGTGCGGCGACGGTCCGGAGTCGGGCGTGGGGTGGGTTCCTGTGGAACCGGAGTCGGGGGTGTGGCCAGGGCCGGGGGCCGAGGCGGCGTCCGGGGTGTGCGCGGGGCCCGGTGCGGGGCTGCTGTCCGGTGTCGGGGTGGGAGCCGGGGAACCCCCGTACGGGTTGTGGTTGTTGCCGCCCGTGTAGCCCTCGTCGAAGACGGTGCGCTGGTCCGGGGGCGGCAGGGGCTGGGCCCGGGGGGTCGGGTGGTCGCCGTCCGGGCGGCCGGAGCTGTCGGGTGTCGTGGACGGGTCGCTTCCGGACCCGGACCCGGACCCGGACCCGGACCCGGACCCGGGCCCGGACCCGGAATCCGGCTCGGGCCCGGACCCGGAGTCCGACCCCGAGCCGGAGTCCGACCCCGAGCCGGAGTCCGGCCCCGAGCCGGAGTCCGGCCCGCGACTCGTGTCGCTGTGCGTGGGGCCCGAATTGCCGCCTCCACCGGCCGAGTTGGCGCCGCCGGAACGGGAGCTGCCGGAATCGGAGCTGCCCCCTGCCCCTGTGCCCGCCCCTGTACCCGTACCCGCGCCCGTACCGGAACCCGTACCGCCCGCGGACCCGGAATCCGACCCGGACCCGGAATCCGACCCGGACCCGGAATCCGACCCGGACCCGGAATCCGACCCGGACCCGGAATCCGACCCGGACCCGGACCCGGACCCAGACCCAGACCCGGACCCAGACCCAGACCCAGACCCGGACCCAGCCCCAGAACCTGACCCGTGCCCGGAGCCCGCCGACTCGTTCGACGACCCCGACCCGCTGCCGCTGTTCCCGCTGCTGCCGCTGTTCCCGTCGTTCCCGCCGTCTCCGCTGCCGTGTTCGCCGCCACCGCCGTCATGGTCACCGCCGCGCCCGGCGGCGTGGTCCAGGCCGCCGCGGGCGTGGTGGCCCGCGCGGGCGCCGGCTCCGTCGCGCAGCGACTCCGCGAAGGTCTGGCCGGAGTTCTTGGCCGCCTCGATGCCCGCGTCCGCGCCCGTCTTGAGGCTGCGGCCGACGTCGAAGCCCTGCTGGGCCCCGAAGTTCATGTTCATGCCCTGGGCGATCGCGTCGGAGATCATGGCCTCCAGCGCGGAGACGGCGGGCTCCTTGACCGTCTCCACGATCGCCTCGACCAGTGCCTCCCGCGCTTCCTTGAGAATGCGCCGGACGATCAACCTGGTCGCTTGTGTGGCGCCCGCCGCGCCGATCTCCGACAGGCCCAGCGTGAAGGGGGCCGCCGCTTGGGCCGCGATGATTTCCGTCGCCAGGATCACCAATTGGGCGATCACCGCGACTTTCATCCCGATGATCACCACCGCCCCCGCGTCCATCGCGAAGGCGATCAGCTCGGCTGCGGTGCGCGCGTCGTCGAGGTAGCCCGAGCCGTTGCCGGAGTACTTCTCCCAGGTCTTGCTGAAGCCCTCGATGCTGTCGCCGGAGTTCGCCGAGAGGACGTTGCCGGCGGCGGTGACGCCCTCGGACTGTAACTGTTCGACGGCGTTGGCGAACTCCCGCCAGGCGCTGGCGGACTCGTTCATCTTGTCCTCGTCGCCCGTCGGCCAGTCGTAGCCGAGCATCTCCAGGACCCACTCCAGCCAGTCCGGCAGCATGAGCGACATGGCGGCAATCCCCCGTACGTGGAAGCGGTGAAGCGGTGGCGGCGCACGTGCAGAGCAGGGGCGGGTGGAGCGGAGGGGTGGCGGCGACTAGGTCTGCGGCGCCTTGAAGTTGCTGATCAGCTGGCTCTGCGCCTCGGCGTTGGCGACGTGCTGCTTCATCAGCGAGTCGTTGAAGTCCTCGTCGGCCTGGTGGTTGTCGGCCATGGTGTTCAGCGCGCCGCCGATTTCCTGGAGTTTGGCGGCCAGATGGCCCATCGACTCGTACATGCCGTCGCGCAGGCCCTCGTAGACGACGCCGAACTTCTCGCCGATGTCGTCGTCACCCCACGGCGGGGTGTCCTGGCCCTCCAGGCCGGTGAGCGTGTTCTTGAGCTTGTCCACGGCGGACTGGTAGCGCTGTCCGACGTTGGTGAAGTCCCGTCCCCCCGACTTCAGTGACGGGACGTCCGCCTGTAATCCGTCCCCAGCCATCTGTGGCTCCCGTTCCCCACGCGCGTCGACAGTTGTAGGACAACGTTGGTGGAAATTTTAGTCCTGTACTCCCTTGATCCTTCAAGGAGTTGACTGTCACAACGCTGTCACCGACGGCCCCGGATGAACGTCGACGAACGCTACCGACGGTCGGCGGCAGGCCTCGTTGCGTGCCCTCACCGACGTTCCGGGCGACCGTCGCCGGTGCGGTCGAGGCAGCGCAGGGCGAACCACAGCTCCATGCGGACGTCGGTGTCGTCCAGGTCGGTGTCGAGGAGCGCGGCGGTGCGGGCGATGCGCTGGCGGACGGTGTTGCGGTGGATGCCCAGTGCGGCCGCCGTACGGTCCCAACTCCCGTGCAGCGAGAGCCAGGTGTGCAGGGTGGTGACGAGGGCGGGGGAGGCGGTCAGCGGGGCGAGCAGGGTCCGGGCGTGGCGGTGGGCGTCGTCGGGGTCGACGAGGGCGGCGAGTCCGGGCCGGTCGGGGGAGGGGCGGCGGACGAGGGCGGAGCGGTGGGCGAGGGCGCGGCGCAGTGCGGTGGCGGCGTGCCGGTCGGCGGCGGGCAGCTCCTCGACCGGGACCGGGGCGCTGACGCCGAGGGTCCAGCCGGGCTGCGCGTCGATCTCCCGGTCGGCCGGGACCAGGGCCCGCACACGTCGTGCGGACGTCGGCTCCGGCGCCACGAGAGCGGTGCCCAGCGCGGCGGCCAGCGCGGCGGCGTCCGCCTCCGGTGCGGTGGCTCCTCCACGGCGCTCGGCGTGCACCACGGTCCAGAGAGGAGCGCCGAGCAGCGGTCCGACCTCGGCCGGCCGGGCGCCCAGGAGCAGGTGGGCCAGGGCGGTGGAATGTCCGGCGTCGGCCGTACCGCGGGCCGCGGCCGGGCCGGTGATCAGCGACAGCAGTACCGCGGCCACGCCCGCGATGGTGTGCGCGGGCGGATCGTCCGGGTCCGCGGCGACCACCAGGGCGCAGGCCTCCCGCCCGGCGGTGCGCCCCGTCAGGGCGTAGGCGGACAGCTGCGCCCCCGGGAGCGTGTCGGTGGCGGAGGACGGCCCACCGGCCGCGGCCCGTGCCCCGGCCCCGGCCCCGGTCTCGGTCCCGGCCCCGGTCCTGGCCCCGGCCCCGTTCCGGGTCTTGCCCCTGCCTCCGGCCCCGGTCCCGATCCTGCCCCTGCCTCCGGCGCCGGTCCCGGAGTGTGCCCCACCCCCGGACCCGGCCTCGCCGCCCCCGCCAACTCCCCCGCCGACTCCGCCCCCGTCAGCTCCACCGCCGCGGCCGCCCTCGACGACCTGGGCGAGCCGGCCGGCCGCGGTCCGTACCCGGTCGGTGGGGCGGGGCCCGGCCGAACCGTGCTCCGTGCCGTCCGGGCCGAGCAGCGCCGCCCAGCCGTGGACGTGGCGGGCCAGCGCGCGCAGTACGGCACCCGCCGGATCCGGCCGGGCGGCGGCCGCGGCCAGTGCGCGCTGCGCCTCGCCGATCCGGGTCAGCTCCCGGTGGCGGGCCTCCGTGACGGCCTGCCATACGGCGCTCTCCACGGCCGTGAACGGGGTGCCGGCCGGCACCTCCACCAGCGGCAGACCGTGCCGGTCACAGGCCTCCACCAGTGCGGGCGGCACCGCCTCGTGCACCGGCGCGATCCCGAAGCCGAGCGCGGCGGCGCCGGCCGCGACCGTGCGGGCCGCGTACCCGTCGAGGTACGAGGCCAGTGCCGCGTCCGGGTCCCCGCCCGCGGCCCCCGCGGTCACCTCCGCCAGGTGCACGCCCGCCGTCAGCAGCAGCTCGCCGCCCAGGAGGTACGGCACCGGGTCGGCCATTTCGGAGGTGTGCACCCAGTGGAGGGTCACACCCTCCCGCGGCCCCGCGAGCTGGCGCAGCCCGAGATCCGTACGTGCGAGCAGACCCGCCAGCGGCACCGGCGGCGTGGACGGCGCGGTATTCGACGGCGGGCTGGACGGCGGTTGCGGCGCCTGGGCCGACGGAGGCGAAACAGGAGGCGGCATGTGCGGACCCTCCACAGGGGCGGCCGGTGAGTGGAGGAAACGTACACTTCAGCGTCGCCGCGCCGCCTCCTAGGGTCAACCCCCGAGACGAGTCCCGCGGGACGACGAGCCTTCGGGGCGAGCCCACCGGACGAGTCTCCGTGAGGCGGGGCGCTCTCTCCCCCGTGCGCGCCCGCCTCTCTCCCCCTCCCCCTCCCCACACCCCACCCCCACCCCCACCCCCACACACCCCACCCCCTCTCCCCGCGGCGTAGCTGGAAGGGATGGCCCATGGCTGTCGACTATGCGGTGATCGTGCTCTATCTGGCCGGAATGCTCGCCATGGGTTGGTGGGGCATGCGCCGCGCCAAGTCGAAGAGCGAGTTCCTGGTGGCGGGGCGCCGCCTCGGGCCCGCGATGTACTCCGGGACCATGGCCGCGATCGTCCTCGGCGGCGCGTCCACCATCGGGGGCGTCGGCCTCGGCTACCGATACGGCCTCTCCGGCGCCTGGATGGTCTTCACCATCGGCCTCGGGCTCCTCGCCCTGTCGGTCTTCTTCTCCGCGCGGATCGCCCGCCTGAAGGTCTACACCGTCTCCGAGATGCTGGACCTGCGCTACGGCGGCCGGGCGGGCGTGATCTCGGGTGTCGTCATGTGGGCGTACACCCTGATGCTGGCCGTCACCTCGACCATCGCCTACGCCACGATCTTCGACGTCCTCTTCGACCTGAACCGCACCGTCGCGATCGTCCTCGGCGGCTCGATCGTCGTCGCGTACTCGACGCTCGGCGGCATGTGGTCGATCACCCTCACCGACATGGTGCAGTTCGTGGTCAAGACGATCGGCGTGCTGCTCCTGCTCCTGCCCATCGCGGTGGTCAAGGCCGGCGGCTTCGCCGAGATGAAGGCCAAGCTCCCGACCTCGTACTTCGACCCGCTGGGCATCGGCGGCGAGACGATCTTCACCTACGTGCTGATCTACACGTTCGGCATGCTCATCGGGCAGGACATCTGGCAGCGCGTGTTCACCGCGCGCAGCGACCGGACCGCCAAGTGGGGCGGCACGGTCGCCGGTACCTACTGTCTCGCCTACGCCCTCGCCGGTGCCGTCATCGGTACGGCGGCCAAGGTGCTGTACCCGAAGCTGGGCAGCCCGGACGACGCCTTCGCCACCATCGTCAAGGACGAACTCCCGGTCGGCGTACGGGGGTTGGTGCTCGCCGCGGCCCTGGCCGCCGTGATGTCGACGTCGTCCGGCGCGCTGATCGCCTGCGCGACGGTGGCCAACAACGACATCTGGTCGCGACTGCGCGGGGCCATCCGCACATCCGACGACGCGCACGACGAGGTCAAGGGCAACCGGGCCTTCATCCTCCTCATGGGCCTCGCCGTGATCGGCACGGCCATCGCGCTGAACGATGTCGTCGAGGCGCTGACGGTGGCGTACAACCTGCTCGTCGGCGGGCTCCTGGTCCCGATCCTCGGCGGCCTGCTGTGGAAGCGCGGCACGGTGCAGGGTGCGCTGGCCTCGGTGACAGTCGGCGGCCTGGCGGTCATCGGCCTGATGGCCGGCTACGGCATCCTCGCCAACGAGCCCGTCTACTACGGACTGCTCGCCTCCCTCGTGACCTATGTGGGGGTCAGCCTGGCCACCCGGCCCACGGACGCGGCGGTGCTCGCGGTGTGGCGGTCACGGCTGCAGGCCAGCCCGTCCGAGGCTTGAGCAACGCACGGCGAGACGTCCCCCCCGACCCCCTGCCCCCGACCCCGCGCCCCCGACCCCGCGCCCCCGCCGAGACGCCTCGAAGCACCCGCCGACAGACGGAGAGTCACTTCGCCATGAGCACCACCGCATCCGCAGCCGCCCCCGCCCCGTCCCCGACGGACCCCCCGCGCACCGGCGGCGACCTGGTCGTCGAGTCGCTGGCCGTGCTCGGCGCGCAGACCGTCTTCGGGCTGCCGGGCCAGCACGCGCTCGGGGTGTTCGACGCGCTGCGCCGTTCCGCGCTGCGGTACGTGGGGCTGCGGGTGGAGAACAACGCCGGCTTCGCCGCCGACGCCTACGCCCGGGTGACGCACGGGGTCGCGCCGCTGCTGGTCTCCACCGGGCCCGGTGCGCTGATGACGCTGCCCGCGCTGCAGGAGGCGGCGGCCGGCTCCGCCGCCGTCCTGGCGATCGGCAGCCAGGTCCCGCTGGCCGGGATCGGTGGCGGCCGGCACGGCTATCTGCATGAACTCACCGACCAGAGCGCCGCGTTCCGGGACGTGGTGAAGTCGGTCCACACCGTCCGTACCGCCTCCCAGATCCCGTCGGCGGTGGCCGCCGCCTGGGAGTCGGCGAGGGGCGCGCCGCACGGCCCGGTGTGGCTGGAGATCCCGCAGGACGTGCTGCTGGCGCCGGTCGACGTGCCGCCGGTGGCCGGCCTCGCCGTGGCTCCGCGGGTCCCCGCGCCCCGGCCGGAGCTGGTCCGTGCCGCCGCCGAGCGGCTGACCGGGGCCCGTCGTCCGGTGATCCTGGCCGGCGGCGGGGTCGTACGGGCCGGGGCCGAGGCGGAGCTGCTGGCGCTGGCCGAGCGGCTGCGGGCGCCGGTGGCCACGACGTTCGGCGGCAAGGGCGCGTTCCCCTGGGAGCATCCGCTCTCGCTGCAGTCCTGGCTGGAGGACCGGCACACCACCGACTTCCTGGAGGACGCCGACACCTTGCTGGTCGTCGGGTCCGGTCTGGGCGAACTCTCCTCGAACTACCACACGTTCCGGCCGCGTGGCCGGGTCGTCCAGATCGAGGCGGACCTCGGCAAGCTGGAGTCCAACCACGCCGCGCTGGGCATCCACGCGGACGCCCGGCAGGCGCTCCGGGCCCTGCTGGAGACGGTGGGGGAGCGCACGGACGAGTCGGCGCCGCTGCGGGTGCGGGAGCTGCTGGCGAAGGTCGCGGCCCGCATCGCCGCCCAGGAACTGACCCTGGAACAGGACGTGCTGGCCGCCGTCCGCCGCGCGCTGCCCGCCGACTCCCCGTCCTTCTGGGACATGACGATCCTGGCGTACTGGGCGTGGTCGGCCTTCGATCCCGAGGGCGTGAACACCATGCACTCCGCGCAGGGCGCCGGCGGCCTCGGCTACGGCTTCCCGGCGGCGCTCGGCGCGGCGGCCGCGGACCCCACCCGCCCGGTCCTGGCGGTGTCGGGGGACGGCGGCGCCATGTACTCGATCGCCGAGCTGGCCACCGCCCGCCAGTACGGCCTGCCGGTGACCTGGCTGATCGTGGACGACGGCGGCTACGGCATCCTGCGCGCGTACATGACGGACGCCTTTGGCGAGGCCACCGGCACCGAACTGACCCGCCCGGACTTCGTCGCCCTGGCCGAGTCGTTCGGCGTGCCCGCGGTCAGGACCACCCCCGAACGGCTGGACGCGGACCTGGCCGCGGCGCTCGCCGCCCCCGGCCCCTCGGTCGTCGTCCTGCCGGCCCGGCTGCAGATGTTCGCACCGACGCACCTGCCGGCCTGACGCCGGGCCCCGCCGGGCCCCACCGGGCCGGCGCCGGACTTTCGGGGCCCGAACGCGCAGGTGCGGTGCCGGAGGACCGGCACCGCACCGCGGGTACTTCCGAGCAGGCTTCCTAGAGGCTGAGCTCCGGATGCAGGTCCTTCATCCGTACGACCTGGCGGCTGCGCGCCGCGAGGGCGGTGAGGGCCAGGGCACCGAGGGTGAAGGCGGCGAGGACCGCGCTGCCCTGCCAGACGACGGCCGGGTCGCCGCCGGTGATCAGCTTGCGCAGCCCGTCGACGACGTAGCTCATCGGCAGGAAGGGGTGCAGGGCGGCGAAGAAGCCGGGGCTGGTCTGCACCGGGTAGGTGCCGCCCGCCGAGGTCAGCTGGAGCATCAGCACGACCAGGGTGAGCACCCGGCCGGCCGGGCCGAAGAAGGCGCTCAGCAGCTGGATGATGGCGGTGAACGCGGCCGTGGCCAGCACCAGGAAGCCGATGGTGGCGGCCGGGCGGGTCATCTGGAGACCGAGGCCCCAGTGGAGCACGGCCATCAGGGCCAGCACCTGGACGACGCCGATGGCGAAGGCCGGCAGCCAGGAGCCGAGGGCGATCCGCCAGCCGGGGGCGCCCGCGGCCAGCGCGCGCTTGCCCAGCGGCTGCAGCAGCATGAAGGCGACCATCGCGCCGACCCAGAGGGACAGCGGGATGAAGTACGGCGCGAGGCCGGTGCCGTAATTGGGCGCCTTGTGCAGCGACTTGGCGGCCAGGGCGACCGGGTCGGCCATCACCTCGGTGCGGGCGTCGCGGTCCTTCTTGTCGTAGTCGGGGATCTTGCTGACGCCGCTGTGCAGCCCGTCGGCCAGCTCGTTGGTGCCGTCCTTGAGCTTGAACAGGCCGCCGGTGAGCTTCTCGGCGCCGTCTGCGGCGGTGCCGAGCTTGTCGTGCAGCTCGCCCGCGCCGTCGGTCAGCCGGCGGTTGCCGTCGGCGACCTTGCCGGTGCCGTCGGCGACCTTGCCTGCCCCGTCGGCGAGCTCACCGAGCTTGTCGGCGAACAGGGCCGCACCCTGGGAGACCTTCTGCGCACCGGTGTTGAGCGCGTTGATCTGGCCGACGGCGGTGTCGGCCCGGTCGGCGATGCCCGGCGCCTGCCGGGCGACCAGCACCGCGCCCCGGTGCAGCTCGCGCAGCTTCTGGTGCCACTGGGCGAAGTCGGTGCGGGCGATGGTGTCGTTGACCTTCTCCGCCAGGTCGGCCGCGGCGGCGGTGCCGGTCGCGATGCCCTTGAGCTTGGCGCAGTCGGTGTCGGTGGAGACGAGCCCGCCGCAGCGCTCCCGGTACAGGTCAGCGGCGTTGTCGGCGTTCGTACGGGCCTGCTCGGCGGCCTTGGCCGAGTCCCCGGGGAGCTTGCTGAGGTCGGCGTCGAGCCGCTGGCTGAGGTCGGCGACGATCTGTGCCTTCTCGCCGATCTCCGCGCCGTGCTCGCGCAGGAACGGCAGGTCCTTGCGGGCGAGGCCCGAGACCTTGTCGGCGAGCTGCTGGGTGCCGTCCGCGACCCGGCCGGCGCCCCGGCTCAGCTCCTGGGCCTTCGCGCTGGCGCCCGCCGCGCCCTTGCTGACGCGCTTGGCGCCCTGGTCGACGGCTCCGGCGCCCCGGCTGAGCTGGCCGGCCTTGTCGTGCAGTTCACCCGAGCCGTCGTCCAGCTTCCCCAGCCCGTCGGCCAGTTCGCCGGTCTTCTCCTTCGCGGTGCCGACCCCGTCGTCGACCTTCCCCGCGCCGTCGGCGGCCTCGGCCGTCTTGTCGTGCAGGTCGGAGAAGGACACGAAGATCTTGTCGAGCATGCCGCGGGTCGACGTCGCCGAGGTCTTCGCGCGGATCTCGGAGAAGACCGTCTTGGAGATCGAGCCGACGACGTAGTTGTTGGCGTCGTTCGTGCGGACCTGGAGGGCGCCGGTCTGCGGGTCGTCGCCGGAGCTGGAGGCGAGCCGCTCGCTGAAGTTCGCCGGGACGGTCAGGGAGAGGTAGTACGTGCCGTCCTCGACGCCCTTGGCGGCGTCCTCGGCGCTGACCTCCTCCCAGTCGAAGGTCTTGCTGTCCTTGACGCTCTTGGCCAGTTCGTCGCCGGCGGTGATCTTCTTGCCGCCGGCGGTGGCGCCCCGGTCGTCGTTGACCAGCGCCACCGGGATCTTGTCCAGGCGGGCGTAGGGGTCCCAGAAGGAGCAGAGGTACAGCGCCCCGTAGAGCAGGGGGATCAGCATCAGGGTGACCAGCCCGATCCGGGGCAGCTTCCCCCGGCCGAAACGCCTGAGCTCAAGCGCGGCCAGCTTCGGCGAACGCATGCGCCGCTTCCTCCTCGGTGGTGTGGGGGGTGGTCTCCGGGCCGTCCTGGTCCGGGGCGGGGTCCGCGGGCCGTGCGGTGGTCGCGGGTCGTGCGGTGTCCGCGGGCCCTGCCGTGCCCGCAGCCGTGGTGCGGACGGTCAGCGCGTCCGCGGGGGCGTCGCTGCCGGCCGCCACCACGGTGATGCCGGCCAGCGCGAGGTCCCGCAACAGCTGCCAGGCCAGGCCGCGTTCGGCCGGGGACAGCTTGAGGTCGACGTCGTCGACGGCGAGCAGCTGCGGGTCCTGCATGACCGCGAGCGCGATCGACAGCCGCAGGGCCTGAAGCCGTTCCAGGTCGCGGACGGTGGTCCGCAGGCCCTTGGGGAGGGTGTCGGGGTCGAGTCCGGCGACCGCCAGCGCGGCGTCGATCCGGGCCCGGGTGGCCTCCCTGTGCCGCTTGCCCCACGGCAGCAGCCCGGCCGGGGAGTTGGTGCTCCGGCGGGCCAACAGGGCCTGTTCCTTGAGGTGTTCGCCGACGGTGAGGGCCGGTTCCAGGTCGGCGACGCCCGGGACGTGGGCGAGCGCGGTACGCCCGCGGACCGTGCCCATCCGCTTGGGCAGCGGGAAGCCGGCGACCACGGCCGAGCCCTCGGTGATCCGCATCCGGCCGGTCAGGGCGAGCAGCAGGCAGGTGCGCCCGGAGCCCGAGGGGCCCTCGACGGCGATCAGTGAGCCCGGCTCGGCGGTGATGTCGACGCCCCGGAAGGCCCAGCCGCGTGGGCCCCGCACTCCTATCCCCGTGGCGTGGACCGCCGCCCCCTTGCGGGTGGTGTTCACAACCCCTCCCCATTTGATCTGACTGGTCAGTCTAAAAGTGTGCCGTACCCGGGGCCCTTTTGACCAATCGGCCGGCTTCGGCGGACGCGGGAACGGCGAACGGGGCGCGTCCCGGGTTATTTGCTCCGTTTGGGGCCGTGACCCGAACGGGGGACTCGGCTTATGGTGCCGACATGGCGGGGGCCTGATGATGTTCACGTGGTGCCCGTGGCGCGGACCCGCGGCACGGGCTCTTCATGGATGACGGAGAACCATGGAAGATTCGACACGTCACCCCGCCCGCCTGCCCTCCCGCGACCCGGCCGGACCGCCTCCCGGCCGCACCGCCCGCCGCTCCCGCAAGACCCTCGCGCCGCTCCTCGCGGCCGCCCTGGTCGCGGTCCTCGCACCGGTCTCCGCCTCGGCCGCCGCCCCGTCCGGGGGGCCGCCACCGGAACCGGACACCGGCCCGCACGGCCCCTGCCTGACCGGCCACGACCGCGACGGCTGGACCGCCACCTCCGGCAAGATCGACCCGGCGGACAGCTACCACGCCTTCGTCGGCAACGGCTACCTCGGCCAGCGCGTACCGCCCAACGGCACCGGCTACGCGGCCCCCGGCGGGGAGACCGGCTGGCCCCTGAAGACGCCCGCGTACGACGGCTCCTTCGTCTCCGGGCTCTACGCCAAGGGCCCCAAGAACGTCCAGGGCCGCCAGGCCATCGCCGCGCTCCCCACCTGGACCACGCTGAACGTCGGCACCGGCGGCGCCCACCCCGACACCTTCTCCTCGGACACCGCACCCGGCCGGATATCGCACTACCGCCAGTCCCTCTCGCTGCGCTGCGGCTTCGTCCGCACCTCGCTGACCTGGACGGCCGCCGACGGCCGGCGCACCGACCTGGTCTACGACGTGCTCACCGACCGCACCGACGCGCACACCGGCGCCGTACGGCTGCGCATGACGCCCCACTGGAGCGGCGCCGCCACCGTCACCGACGCCCTCGACGGCCGCGGCGCCCGCCGGATGACGGCCTCCGGCACACCTTCCGCCTCCAAGGACACGTCCGGCGGAACCATGGACGTCGGCTTCCGCACGGACGGCACCCGCACCGAGGGCGCGGTGGCCTCCACCCTGCGCCCCGGCCCCGGCGTCCGGGCCGCCGCGCCCCGGCAGGCCCCGCGCTCCGGCCGGGCCGCCTCCCTCAGCAACCGCCAGCAGGTCACCTTCCCGGTCCGCAGCGGCCGCTCGTACGAACTGGCCAAGTACGTCGGCGTGGACACCGCGCTCACCTCCCGCCACCCGCGCGCCGCCGCCGACGCCGCCTCCCGCCGGGCCGCCCGGCTCGGCTGGCAGCAGCTGTTCGCCCGGCACACCGCCGCCTGGCGGCAGCTCTGGCGCAGCGACATCGAGGTCGAGGGGCAGCGCGAGCTGCAGACCTGGGTCCGCTCGGCGCAGTACGGCCTGCTCTCCAGCGTCCGCGCCGGCAGCCGCAACAGCATCGGGCCCACCGGCCTGACCAGCGACAACTACGCCGGTGAGATCTTCTGGGACGCCGAGACCTGGATGTACCCGGGCCTGCTCGCCACCCACCCCGACCTCGCCCGGTCGATCGTCGACTACCGCTACCGGACCCGCGCCGGCGCCCGCGAGAACGCCCGCAAGCTCGGCTACAAGGGACTGTTCTACGCCTGGACCAGCGGCAGCAAGGGCGACCTGTGGAACGAGTGTCACAGCTGGGACCCGCCGCACTGCAAGACCCAGAACCACCTGATGGGCGACATCTCCCTCGCCACCTGGCAGTACTACCTCGCCACCAAGGACACCGCCTGGCTGCGCTCGCGCGGCTGGCCGGTCCTGAAGGGCATCGCCGAGTTCTGGGCCTCCCGGGCCACCCGCAACACCGACGGCAGCTACTCGGTCAAGAACGTCGCCGGGCCCGACGAGTACAGCAACGGGGTCAACGACGGCGTCTTCACCAACGCCGGCGCCGCCACCGCCCTGCGCCACGCCACCCGGATCGCCGCCGTCCTCGGCGAGCACGCCCCGGCCTCCTGGAACACCCTCGCCGACAAGCTGCGCATTCCCTACGACGCGAAGAAGAAGGTCTTCGAGCAGTACGCCGGCTACCAGGGCACCACCATCAAGCAGGCCGACACCGTGCTGCTGATGTACCCGCTGGAATGGCCGATGTCGCAGGCCAAGGCGGCCCGCACGCTGGACTTCTACGCCGCGCACACCGACCCGGACGGCCCGGCCATGACCGACTCGGTGCACGCCATCGACGCCGCGGGCATCGGCGAGGCCGGCTGCTCCACGTACACCTACCTGCTCCGCTCCATCAAGCCGTTCGTGCGCGGTCCGTTCGCGCAGTTCTCCGAGGCGCGCGGCAACAAGGCCGGCGCCGACGACCCGCACGCCGGCCGGCCGGCACAGGACTTCCTCACCGGCAAGGGCGGCTTCCTGCAGACCTTCACCAACGGCCTGACCGGGCTGCGGCTGCGCGAGGACCGGGTGCACCTCGACCCGCTGCTGCCGCCGCAGCTCGCCGACGGCGTCACCCTGCGCGGACTGCACTGGCAGGGCCGGACCTACGACCTCGCGATCGGCGCGCACCAGACCACGGTGCGGCTGACCTCGGGGGCGCCGATGCGGATCGAGTCGCCGCAGGGCGAGCAGATCGTCAGCCGCGGCGTACCGGCCGTCCTCAAGACCCGCCGGCCCGACCTCGCGGCCACCACGAACGCCGCCCGCTGCACCCCGGCGAGGGCGACCTCCGAGGAGCCCGGGATGTACGCGGTCGGCGCGGTGGACGGCAACGCCACCAC
The DNA here is from genome assembly GCF_040640655.1 of Streptomyces sp. NPDC021749. Taxonomy (NCBI): domain Bacteria; kingdom Bacillati; phylum Actinomycetota; class Actinomycetes; order Kitasatosporales; family Streptomycetaceae; genus Streptomyces; species Streptomyces sp. NPDC021749. The sequence continues at coordinate 164,359 of NZ_JBFACE010000011.1, forward strand.
GGGCTGGGTGCCCGGCTCGGCGGACGGCACCCTCACCGTCGATCTCGGCCGCCCCACCCGGATCGGGAAGATCACCCCGCACTGGACCTCGGCCCGCCCGAAGTCCTTCCTCGTCCAGGTGTCGCGGGACGGCACGCACTGGACGGGCGCCGGCTCGGCCGGCCACGGCCCGTTCCGGTACGTCCGGGTCACGGTGCACGGCGACCGGACGCCGGCGGCCGACGGGAAGCCGCGGCCGCACCCGGGCATCTCGGAGCTGACCGTGCAGCGGCTGAACTGACCGACCCACCTGGTCAGGCTGCTTGACCGCGGCTCCCGATTGCACGCCGTGCGCCGGCCGGCCCCTCCGGGCCGGCCGGCGCACGGCGTGCTGCGCACGGCGCACGATCCGGTACGCAACCGCTGGTTTGGTGCAGCGGGATGAAATTCATACCGGGTGGTGTTGGTGCCTTGCGGTAGACGTCGAGGCGTGGGAGGCACCGGGTGGCGGGGACGGACGCGGACAGGGCAGGAGCCGGCTGGGCACGGCGGCTGACCCGGGACTGCTGGCAGTACCGGAAGGACGTGCTGCTCGCCCTCGGGGCCTCACTGGCCGGGATGGCCGTGCTGGCCCTGGTCCCGCTCGTGCCGAAACTGATCATCGACGACGTCATCGTCAGCCACCGGCGGGCCCTCGCCCCCTGGGCGAGCCTGCTGGTCGCCGCCGCCGTGGCCGTCTACGTCCTCACCTACCTCCGCCGCTTCTACGGCGGACGCCTCGCCCTGGACCTCCAGCACGACCTGCGCACCCGTATGTACGGCGCGATATCCCGGCTCGACGGCCGCCGTCAGGACGAGCTGAGCACCGGCCAGGTCGTCGGCCGCGCCACCAGTGACCTCCAGCTGATCCAGAGCCTGCTGTTCATGCTCCCGATGATGATCGGGAACGTCCTGCTGTTCGTGATCTCCCTGGTCGTGATGGCGGTGCTCTCCCCGCTCCTCACGGTCATCGCGCTGGCCGTCGCGCCCGCCCTGTGGTTCATCGCCAAGCGCAGCCGCGCCCGGCTCTTCCCCGCCACCTGGTACGCCCAGGGCCAGGCGGCCGCGGTCGCCGGTGTGGTGGACGGCGCGGTCTCCGGCGTCCGGGTCGTCAAGGGCTTCGGCCAGGAGGAGCAGGAGACCGGCAAGCTCCGCGAGGCCGGCCGCCGGCTCTTCGCCGGCCGGCTGCGCACGGTCCGCCTCAATGCCCGCTACACCCCCGCCCTGCAGGCCGTCCCCGCCCTCGGCCAGGTCGCGATGCTGGCGCTCGGCGGCTGGATGGCCACCCGCGGCCAGGTCACCCTCGGCACCTTCGTCGCCTTCTCCACCTACCTCGCGCAGCTGGTCGGCCCGGTCCGGATGCTCGCGATGATGCTGACCGTCGGACAACAGGCCCGGGCCGGCGTCGAGCGGGTCTACGAACTCATCGACACCGAACCGGCGCTGACCGAACGGCCGGACGCCCATGAGCTGCCCGCCGACGTCCCGGCCAGCGTCGAGTTCGACAAGGTGACCTTCGGCTACGGCACCGGCGACGGCACCCGCCCGGTCCTCGACGGCTTCTCCCTGCGCATCGAGCCCGGCGAGACGGTCGCCGTGGTCGGTACGTCCGGCAGCGGCAAATCCACCGTCTCACTGCTGCTGCCCCGCTTCTACGACGTCACCGCCGGCCGCGTCCTGGTCGGCGGCCACGACGTCCGCGACCTCACCCTCGCCTCACTGCGCGCCGCCATCGGCCTGGTCCCCGAGCACAGCTTCCTGTTCTCCGACTCCGTGCGCGACAACATCGCCTACGGCAACCCCGGCGCCACCGACGCCGAGATCCGGGCCGCGGCCCGCGCCGCGCAGGCCGACGGCTTCATCTCCGAGCTCCCCGACGGCTACGACACCGAGGTCGGCGAGCAGGGCCTGACCCTCTCCGGCGGCCAGCGGCAGCGCATCGCCCTGGCCCGTGCGATCCTCACCGACCCCCGGCTGCTGGTCCTCGACGACGCCACCTCCGCCGTCGACGCCCGCGTCGAGCACGAGATCCACGAGGCGCTGCGCGGCGTCATGGCGGGCCGCACCACCCTGCTCATCGCGCACCGCGCCTCCACCCTGGCGCTCGCCGACCGGGTCGCCGTCCTCGACGGCGGGCACCTGGTCGACGTCGGCACCCAGGAGGAGCTGGCGGAGCGATGTCCGCTCTACCGCGAGCTGCTGACCGACCCGGAGGAGCTGGGCGGCATCGAGCGGGACCCGGCGGGCGAGCTGGCCGGCGCCTTCGACGGCGAATTCGCGGCGAGCGGGCTGCTGGAGTACGCGTACGACGCACCCGACACCGACGAACCGGAGACCGACGAGCCGGCCGCCGCCACCATCACCCCCGAGCTGTGGGTCCGCCGCGAACAGGACGCCGAGGCCGGCGCGGCCGGTGTGGCGCCCGGCGCGGCGGCCGCCGCCGGACCCGGCATGGCCGCCGCGACCGCCGGCCTGCCCGCGACCCCCGCCCTGCTCGACCAGGTCGCCGCCCTCCCGCCGGCCGCCGACACCCCGGACGTCGACGAGGACCAGGCCGTCCGCCCCGAGCGCTCCTACGGCCTGCGCCGGCTGCTGCACGGCTTCGGCACCCCGCTGGCCGTCGCCCTGGCCCTGGTCGCCGTCGACGCCGTCGCCGGGCTGCTGCTGCCCGTCCTGATCCGGCAGGGCATCGACGACGGCGTCCGCCGCGGCGTGCTGACCGGCGTGTGGACGGCCGCGGCGCTCGCCCTGATCGTGGTCCTCGCCCAGTGGGCCGCCCAGTTCGGCGGCAACCGCATGACCGGCCGCACCGGCGAACGGGTGCTGTACGCGCTCCGCCTGAAGATCTTCGCGCAGCTGCAGCGCCTCGGCCTCGACTACTACGAGCGCGAGCTGACCGGCAAGATCATGACCAGGATGACCACCGACATTGACGCCTTGTCGACATTCCTGCAGACCGGGCTGGTCACCGCCCTGGTCTCGATGCTGACGTTCTTCGGCATACTCGTCGCCCTGCTGGCCATCGACCTCCAGCTGGCCCTGGTCGTCTTCGCCACCCTCCCGCCGCTGATCATCGGCACGTACTTCTTCCGCAAGCAGAGCGTCAAGGCGTACGAACTCGCCCGCGAGCGGATCAGCACGGTCAACGCCGACCTCCAGGAGAGCGTCGCCGGCCTGCGGATCGTCCAGGCGTTCCGCCGGGAGAACAGCGGCGCCGAGCGGTTCGCCGCCCGCAGCGACGCCTACCGCCGGGCCCGGGTCCACGGCCAGCTCCTGATATCGGTCTACTTCCCCTTCGTGCAGCTGCTGTCGTCCGTCGCGGCGGCGCTGGTGCTGATCGTCGGCGCCGACCGGGTGGGCGCGGGCACCCTCACCGCCGGCGCGCTGGTCGCCTACCTGCTCTACATCGACCTGTTCTTCGCCCCCGTCCAGCAGCTCTCCCAGGTCTTCGACGGCTACCAGCAGGCCTCCGTCTCGCTGGGCCGCATCCAGGAGCTGCTGCGCGAGCCGACCTCCACGCCCGCCGCCGAACGCCCCCGCGAGGTGCCCGCGCTGCGCGGCGAGCTCACCTTCGACGACGTCCACTTCCGGTACGGGACGGCGGACACGCCCGCGCTGGACGGGATCAGCCTCACCGTCCCGGCGGGCCAGACCGTGGCCTTCGTCGGCGAGACCGGCGCCGGCAAGTCCACCCTGGTCAAGCTGGTCGCGCGGTTCTACGACCCGACCTCGGGCGCGGTCCGCGTCGACGGCACCGACCTGCGCGAGCTGGACCTGACCGGCTACCGCCGCCGCCTCGGCGTCGTCCCCCAGGAGCCGTACCTCTTCGCCGGCACGGTCCGCGACGCCATCGCCTACGGCCGCCCCGACGCCACCGACGCCGAGGTCGAGGCCGCCGCCCGCGCCGTCGGCGCACACGCCATGATCGCCACCCTGGAGGGCGGCTACCTCCACGAGGTCGCCGAACGCGGCCGCAACCTCTCCGCCGGCCAGCGCCAGCTGCTCGCCCTGGCCCGCGCCGAACTCGTCGACCCGGACGTGCTGTTGCTCGACGAGGCCACCGCCGCCCTCGACCTCGCCACCGAAGCCGTCGTCAACCAGGCCACCGACCGCTTGGTCGGCCGCCGCACCACCCTGGTCGTGGCCCACCGCCTGACCACCGCCGCCCGCGCCGACCGGGTCGTGGTCCTCGACCGCGGCCGGATCGCCGAGGACGGCAGCCACGCCCAACTCCTCGCCCGCGACGGCCGCTACGCCGAACTGTGGCGCACCTTCACCGGCGAGGGCGAGGAAGAGGAACTGGTGGCCTGACGCTCCGGAAGCGGCCCGGCCGACCCGATGCGGCCGACCGCCGCCCCGAACCCCCGCGGCCCCGCCGCCGTCCCGAGCCCCCGCGGACCCGCCGCCCCCCCGAGCCCCTGTGGCCCGGCCGCCCCCGAGCCCCCGTGGCCCGCCCGCCGCCCGCCGCTGCCCCCGGCGGCCCGGCCGCCGGTCCCCGGACGGCCCTCGGGGGCTGGTGGTGCCCCCGGTGCGCCGATAGGTTCAGGCCGACCTTTGCAATCCCAAGGGGAGGGTGCATGCGCAAGGCCACCAGATGGCTGCTGTCGCTCGCCGTGCTCATAGGCACGGCCACCGCCGGCAGCGCCTCGGCGGGAGCGGCCACCGCCGCCGAGCCGACGACCAAGGACATCAAGGACCGGATCCTCGCGATACCGGGCATGAGCCTCGTCGAGGAGAAGCCGGTCGACGGCTACCGGTACTTCGTCCTGAACTACACCCAGCCGATCGACCACGACCACCCGGCCAGGGGGACCTTCCAGCAGCGGCTGACCGTGCTGCACAAGTCCGTGGACCGCCCGACGGTGTTCTTCACCTCCGGCTACAACGTCAGCACCACGCCGTCCCGCAGCGAACCCACGAAGATCATCGACGGCAACCAGGTCTCCCTGGAATACCGGTACTTCACCCCGTCGCGGCCCACGCCCACCGACTGGAAGAAGCTCGACATCCGGCAGGCCGCCACCGACCAGCACCGCATCTTCCGGGCGCTGCACGCCATCTACGGCAAGAACTGGATCGCCACCGGCGGCAGCAAGGGCGGCATGACCGCCACCTACTACCGCCGCTTCTTCCCGCACGACATGAACGGCACCGTCGCCTACGTCGCGCCCAACGACGTGAACAACGACGAGGACTCCGCCTACGACCGGTTCTTCCAGCACGTCGGCACCGCCCAGTGCCGCGCCGACCTCGCCGCCATCGAACGCGAGGCACTGCTGCGCCGCGGCGAGATGGTCAAGCGCTTCCAGGACTGGGCCGACAAGGAGAAGCAGACCTTCACCAAAACCGGCAGCGCCGACCGGGCCTACGAAGTCATGGTCACGGACCTGGTGTTCGGGTTCTGGCAGTACCAGCCCGCCGAGACCGCCTGCGCCGAGGTGCCCAAGCCCACCGTCTCCACCGACGAGCTGTGGAAGTGGATGGACAAGGTCGGCGGCTTCGACAGCTACACCGACCAGGGCATGGAGCCCTACCTGCCGTACTACTACCAGGCGGGCACCCAGCTCGGTGAACCCGGCTACGGCTACCCGAACCTGGCCGGCCTGCTGAAGTACCCCGGCATCAACAACTCCCGCACGTTCGTGCCGAAGGACATCCCGATGCGCTTCGACAAGCGCGCGATGCCCGACGTCGACCGCTGGGTGCGCCACCACGCCCGGCGCATGATGTTCGTCAACGGCCAGTACGATCCGTGGAGTTCGGAACACTTCGAGGTCGGCAAGGGCTCCCGTGACGCGTACGTCTTCACCGTCCCGGGCGGCAACCACGGCTCCAACATCGCCAAGCTGAAGGACGCCGACCGCACCAAGGCCACCGCCGAACTCCTCGCCTGGGCCGGCGTGCCGGCGCCCGCGGGCACCACCCCCGCCCCGCTGGCCCGGCCCGACAAGAAGCTGGACAAGCAGGAGAACCGCCGGATGCCGACGCTGCGCCCCTGACGGGCCGACAGGCTCGCCGGGCCAGCGGACCGATGGACCGACGGGCCGACGGGCCGGCGCGCTCCCCGCGACCACGGGGAGCGCGCCGCACCCGCACCGGCTCAGTACGACAGGCCGTGCCCGATCTGGTACAGCGCCGTGTCCGGGGCGTCGGCGCGCATTATCGCCACCGGCAGCCGGCCCACCGGCTCCCGCCGCCCGGCGATCACCCGGGCCGCCGCCCGCAGCTCCACGTCCGTCCACGAATAGCTCGCCAGCGCCGCCTTGACGCCGTCCAGCTGCGCGATGTCGTACGGATTGCGCACCGCCAGCTGCACCACCGGCTTCCCGGTGGCCAGCAGCGCCTCGACCAGCTTCCGCTGCGGCGAGTTCGCGGTCACGTTGTACGTGGCCACCACCACCGCGTCCCGCTCGCCGAGCGCCGCCACCGCCGCGTCGATCTGCTGGGGCGTCGGCGACATGCCCGTGGACCGGGCGGTGGCCGTGAATCCCAGCTCGCCCAGGGCCCGCGCCAGGACCGCGGTGGGCGGACCGCCGGTGCCCGACGGCGCGGCCGCGTCGACCCCCACCACCAGCACCCGACGCTCCCGCCGGCGGGACAACGGCAGCACCCCGCCGTCGTTCCGCAGCAGTGTCGTCGTACGGTCCGCGATCCGGTCGGCGGACGCCAGATGGCCCCGCGTCCCGACGACCCGGTCCACATCGCCCTGAGTGGTGTACGGGTCGTCCAACACCCCCCGCCGCTGCTTCAGCAGCAGGATCCGCAGCAGCTTCGCGTCGAGGTCGCGCTCGGACAGTTCCCCGTCCTTGAGCGCCTTGAGGACCGCGCCGTGCGCCAGGGACAGATCCGGCGGGTTCAGCAGCTGGTCCACCCCGGCCTTGAGCGCGAGGACCGGCACCCGGGCATCGCCGTACTTCTTCCGTACGCCCTCCATGCCCAGCGAGTCCGTCACCACCACCCCGTCGTAGCCGAGGCGTTCGCGGAGCAGGCCGGTGAGGATCGGCCGGGACAGCGTCGCCGGGTCCTCGCTCGGGTCGAACGCCGGTACGACGATGTGCGCCGTCATGATCGAATCGATGCCCGCGGCGATCGCGGCCCTGAACGGCGGTGCATCCAGCCGCTCCCACTCCTCGGCGGTGTGGTGGATGTACGGCAGCCCCACATGGCTGTCGGTGTCGGTGTCGCCGTGCCCCGGGAAGTGCTTGGCGCAGGCGGCCACCCCGCCCTCCTGATAGCCCTTCACCTGCCCGCCGACCATCCGGGCCACCGCCTGCGGGTCGGCGCCGAACGACCGCACGCCGATGACCGGGTTGGCCGGGTTGACGTTCACGTCCGCGTCCGGTGCGTAGTCCTGCCGGATGCCCATCGCGGCCAGCTCCCGACCGGCGATCCGGCCCGCCGTACGCGCGTCCTCGCGGGAGCCGCCGGCGCCGAGCGCCATCGCACCGGGGAACAGCGTCGCGGGCGCGCCGACCCGGGCCACTATGCCGTGCTCCTGGTCCGTGGAGATCAGCACCGGGACCGGCACGCGCTGGGCGGCCGCGGCCTTCTGGATGCCGTTGGACAGCTCGGCGATCTGGTGCGGCTCGCGGGTGTTGTGCGCCCAGCCGAAGTAGATGATGCCGCCGACGTGGTACTTCGCGATCAGTTCCGCCGCGTTGGCGACCCCGATCTCCTTCTGGTTGGCGGCCACGTCGGCCGGGTCCGGGTCGGTCGCTGAGTGGCCGTAGACCCGCATCACGAACAACTGGCCGACCTTCTCCTCCGGTGTCATCCGGGCGATCAGGCGGCGCAGCCGGGCCCGGGCGGCGGCATCGGGGGCGGGCCGGCGCCCGGTGACGGGCGCCGCCACGGCGGGCCCGGCGCCCGCTGCACAGGCGGCGACGGCACCGGCCGCGGTGGTCAGAACGGTACGTCTGGAGTGCATCCGCGCTCCTTCCGGAGGGCTTCCTCGACCTGATGAAGGGCTCGTTGAAGGAAACTTCCAAGGAGACACGGATAGCCGGAAAACTATTGTCGGTCAATCACTCCGACCGGGGGTGCCGCCCTCCTCTTGCACGCCGGCCGGGGCTGTGGGAGGGACCGCGGGAGACCCGGCAGCGGCGTCACCCGCGGAGGCACCGGCCGCCACCCCGTCGAGCAACCGCCGCAGATGCTCCCGGCCCGCGGCCAGCAACCCGGGCAGCTCGGGTGCCTCCGGGAACCAGCGCTTCTCGTACTCCCAGCACAGCCAGCCGCCCGCCCCCAGGCCGTAACCGCCCTCCGGCGCCGGCACCGGACCGTGCGCCGCCGCCGGTTCCGGCCCGAGCGCGGCCAGCGCGGACGCCAGCGGCAGGGTGCCCGCACCGAGCGGCACCGGACGCGGATCCGCCGCCGACACCACGTCCTTGACCTGCACATAGCCCAGATACGGAGCGAGCGCCGCCCGGGTGTCGGCGGGCCGCTCAGCGCCGCGCCAGGTGTGCAGCACGTCCCACAGCGCGCCGACGCTGCGGTGCCCCACCAGGCCCAGCACCCGCGCGGCGGCCGCGCCCGTGCCGTGCGAGTCATGGGTCTCCAGCAGCACCCGGACGCCCCGCTCGGCCGCGAGCGGCGCCACCGCGGCGAGCCGCCGGGCGGCATCCGCGTCCGCCGCGTCCGCCGGCCGCTCCTCACCACCCGGGAACACCCGCACATACGGCGCGCCCAGATCCGCGGCGAGCAGCACCAGCTCGGACAGCTCGTGCGCCAGTTCCTCCTCGCCCGCCGCGTCCCGCTCGGCCGCGACCCGGGCGTACCCGGCCACGGCCAGGATCTCCACCCCCGCCGCCGCGAACTCCGCGCGCACCGCGGCCCGCTCCCGCGGCCCGAGCAGCGGATGCACCGGCTCCTCCGGATGGGCCCGCAGCTCCACCCCCTGATAGCCGGCCCCGGCGGCCAGTCGCACCACGTCGGCGACCGGCATGCCCGGCACCCCGAGCGTGGAGAACGCCAGGCGCAACGGGGGTGCCACCGCCCGTCCCGGACCGCCGACCGGGGTGCCGGCCGGGGTGCCGGCCGGGGCGCCGCCGCCCGGACCGCCGCCGCCCGGACCGTCGCCGCCGGTGCCCTCCGTGCCCTCCGTGCCGTCCGTGCCGTTCATGCCCGCGCTCCTCTCTTCGTGGTCGTCCCTACCTGGTCGTCCCGCGCAGTGACAGCCGCCAGTCCTGGCCGACCAGGTCCTGTCCGAAGCTGTGGTGCGGTGTCTCCGAGACCAGCTCGAAGCCGGCCCGCTGGTAGATCCGGCGGGCCGCGTCGAGGACGGAATTCGTCCACAGCACCATCTCCGCGTACCCGGCGTCCCGCGCGAAATCGACACAGGCGTCGACGAGTTGCCGCCCGATGCCGTGGCCCCGCGCGGACGGCTCCACCAGCAGCAGCCGCAACCGGGCCACACCCGGCCGGCCGTCCCGTACGCACATCACCGCACCGGCTCTTGCGCCGCCCAGCTCCGCTATCCAGGTGTGGTCCCACCGAGGGTCGAACCCCTCGGCGTACTCTGCGACGATCCGGGCGACCAGTGCCTCGTAGCTCAGGTCGAAGCCGTACTCGGCGGCGTAGAGCGCGGCGTTCCGCTCGACCATCCAGCCGAGGTCACCGGGGCGGGTGGGGCGCAGGGTGACCTCGGGGGAGGGCGTGGGGGAGCCCTCGGCGGCGGCCGGTTGCTCCGGTCGTTCGGGGTGTTCCGGCGCGCCGGTGGCCGGCGGGTCGTCGCCGAGCAGCGCGCGTATCGTCCGCATCGCGTCCGTCAGGCGGGCCCGGTCCGCCGGCGGAAGGTGCCGGAGCAGTGAGCCCGCGGCCTCCCGGGAGCGCTCCTCCAGGAGCCGGGCCGCCTCCCGGCCGCCGCCGGTGAGCGTGATCCGCTGGCGGCGCGGGTCCTGCTCGGACCTGCCGCGGCTGATCAGCTCGCGCTGCTCGAACTTGCCGAGCAGCCGGCTGAGATAGCCGGCGTCCAGGGACAGCGAGGCGCGCAGGTCCGCCGCGTCCACCCGCTCCTGGTGGGCGAGTTCGTAGAGCACCCGCGCCTCGGTGAGGGTGAAGGGGGTGTAGAGGTGCCGGCCGTAGTCGAGCGCGCCGATCAGGTTCGTGTAGAAGCGGTTGAATCTGCGCAGCTCACGGACGTCGGCGGCGGGATCGGGCGCCGCGGTGGCGGCACCCGGCCCGCTGCCGGACGGGGTGCCGGGGGGTGCTTCGGTTGTCATCGTCGACCCCTCACCATTGACTGAGTCAAGGATAGCGAACCGAGGCCGATCCGCGCACCACCGATTCCGCCCGCAATGTCGCCGGCCCGCCCGGCGGCCCCCTGCGCCGCCCCGTCCGCCGGCGGCACCGTCGTCGCGCGTCCCCGACGGCCCCGGCCCTGTTTCCGGCACCGCTCCCTGATGCCACGGTAGAAAGCGCTTACTGCCTGTCCGTTCCTACTGCCACTGCACCGCACCACGCCGCTGCTCCCCCCGCCGCCACCGAGGACCCCGCCGAGGCACCCACCCGCGAGGTCCCCCTTCGAGGAACCCACCCCCGAGGACCCCCACCGAGGCACCCACCGAGGAACCCACCCCCGAGGAATCCGCCCCGCCCGAGGGGCAGAGAGGCCGGGCCGTGACACGCAGGACCGTACGCATCGCCATGAACGGCGTGACCGGGCGCATGGGCTACCGCCAGCACCTGGTCCGCTCCCTCCTCGCCCTGCGCGACCAGGGCGGACTGCCCCTGGACGACGGCACGGTCATCCGGCCGGAGCCGGTGCTGGTCGGCCGCTGTCCGCACAAGCTGCGTGCCCTGGCCGAGCGGCACGGCCTGGCGGAGTGGACGTGCGACCTCGACGCCGTACTGGCCGACGACACCGTCGAGATCTACTTCGACGCCCAGATCACCGCCGCCCGCGAGGAGGCCGTGAAGAAAGCGATTGCGGCCGGCAAGCACCTCTACGTCGAGAAGCCCACCGCGAGCAGCCTCGCGGGCGCCCTCGAACTCGCCCGGCTCGCCCAGGAGGCCGGCGTCAAGAACGGCGTCGTCCAGGACAAGCTCTTCCTCCCCGGTCTGCGCAAACTCCGCCGCCTCGTCGAGGGCGGCTTCTTCGGCCGCATCCTGTCGGTACGCGGCGAGTTCGGCTACTGGGTCTTCGAGGGCGACTGGCAGCAGGCCCAGCGCCCCTCCTGGAACTACCGGGCCGAGGACGGCGGCGGCATCGCGGCCGACATGTTCCCGCACTGGGAGTACGTGCTGCACGAACTGTTCGGCCCGGTCCGTACCGTCCAGGCGCAACTGACCACCCACCTCCCGCGCCGCTGGGACGAGTCCGGCGACCCGTACGACGCGACCGCCGACGACGCCGCCTACGCCGTGTTCCAACTGGCCGGCGGCATCGTCGCGCAGATCAACTCCTCCTGGGCGGTCCGGGTGCACCGCGACGAACTCGTGGAGTTCCAGGTGGACGGCACCGAGGGGTCGGCCGTCGCCGGGCTGCGCGGCTGCCGGGTGCAGCACCGCTCCGTCACCCCCAAACCGGTCTGGAACCCCGACCTCCCGGCCACCGAACCGTTCCGCGCGCAGTGGCAGGAGGTCCCCGACAACGCCGACTTCGACAACGGCTTCAAGGCGCAGTGGGAGCTCTTCCTGCGCCACGTCGTCCGCGACGAGCCCTGGCGCTGGGACCTCGCGGCCGGCGCCCGCGGCGTCCAACTCGCCGAACTGGGCGCCCGGTCGTCCGCGGAGGGCCGCCGCCTGGACGTCCCGGAGCCGGGCCGGTGACCGCCCCGACGCCCGGCCGGACGGCGTCCGGGCCCGCGGTCGGCGCGGCGCCCGCAGCCCGGCCCCCGGTGCGCTCCCGCACCGTCCTCGCCGCCGCCCACGTCGTCGCCGACCCGTACGCCGACACCACACCGGACGGGCCGGCCGCCCTCGACTGGGACGCCACCCTCGCCTTCCGCCACCACCTCTGGTCGCACGGTCTGGGCGTGGCCGAGGCGATGGACACCGCCCAGCGCGGGATGGGCCTGGACTGGGCCGTCGCCGCCGAACTGATCCGCCGCTCCGGCGCCGAGGCCCGCGCGGCCGGCGGCCGGCTCGTCTGCGGCGCCGGCACCGACCAGCTCACCGGCGGATCGCTCGCCGAGATCCGGGCCGCGTACGAGGAGCAGCTCGCCGTCGTCGAGGACGCCGGCGCACAGGCCGTCCTGATGGCCTCCCGGGCGCTCGCCGCCGCGGCCCGCGGCCCCGAGGACTACCTGGACCTCTACGGCCACCTCCTCCGCCAGGCTGCCCAACCGGTCGTCCTGCACTGGCTGGGCCCGATGTTCGACCCGGCGCTGGCCGGCTACTGGGGGTCGGCCGACCTGGACGCGGCCACCGACACCCTCCTCGCGGTCGTCGCCGCCCACCCCGGCAAGGTCGACGGCGTCAAGGTCTCCCTGCTGGACGCCCGGCGGGAGACCGCACTGCGCCGCCGCCTGCCGCCCGGCGTGCGCTGCTACACCGGCGACGACTTCCACTACCCCGAGCTGATCGCGGGCGACGACCGGGGCTTCAGCCACGCCCTGCTCGGCGTCTTCGACCCGTTGGCCCCCCTGGCGGCGGAGGCGGTCCGCCGCCTCGACACCGGCGATCCGGCCGCCTTCCGCCAACTCCTCGATCCCACCGTCGGGTTGGCCCGCCACCTCTTCCAGGCCCCCACCCGCTACTACAAGACCGGTGTCGTCCTGCTGGCCTGGTTGGCGGGCCACCAGTCGCACTTCACCATGGTCGGCGGGCTCCAGTCGGCCCGCTCGCTGCCCCATCTGCACCGCGCCCACGAACTCGCCGCCGGGCTCGGCCTGTTCCCGGACCCCGACCTGGCCGTCCACCGGATGCGCCGGCTGCTCTCCGTATACGGCGCCGCGGACGCCTTCCCGCTCCCGGGGACGGCGAAGAAGGCCCCCCGGGAGCGCGCAACGGAGCGGAGCCCCCGCATGACCGGCAACCTGACCGGCCCCACCGTGCCTACCAGCCCCACCTCCCTCTCCCGACTGAGCCTCAACCAGGAGACCCTCCGGCAGTGGTCACTGCCCGAACTGGCCGACGGCTGCGTACGGGCCGGCATCCCCGCCGTCGGGCTGTGGCGCGCTCCGGTGCAGGCCTACGGCGTGGCCGCGGCGGCCCGGCTCGTCCGCGCGGCCGGGCTGCGGGTCAGCAGCCTGTGCCGGGGCGGGTTCCTCACCGCCCTCGACCCCGGGGAGCGGGCGGCGGCCCTGGACGACAACCGGGCGGCCGTCGACGAGGCCGCCACCCTCGGCACGGACACCCTGGTGCTGGTCTCGGGCGGGCTGCCGGCCGGCAGCCGGGACCTGCCCGGCGCCCGGGAGCGGATCGCGGACGCCGTGGGGGAGTTGGCGCCGTACGCCGCGGAACGGGGCGTACGGCTGGCGATCGAGCCGCTGCACCCGATGTACGCGGCGGACCGGTGCGTGGTCTCCACGCTCGCCCAGGCGCTGGACCTCGCCGAGCGGTTCCCCGCGGACCGGGTCGGGGTGGTCGTGGACACCTACCACCTGTGGTGGGACGACACCGCCGGCGCGCAGATCGACCGCGCCGGTGCCGCCGCACGCCTCGCCGCCTTCCAGCTGGCCGACTGGGTCACCCCACTCCCGGAGGGCGTGCTGCTGGGCCGCGGGCAGCTGGGGGACGGCGTGGTGGGCCTGCGCTGGTTCCGGGAGCGCGTCGAGGCGGCCGGCTACCGGGGGCCGATCGAGGTGGAGATCTTCAATCCGGCGCTGTGGGCCCGCGACGGCACCGAGGTACTGGCCGAGATCGTGGACCGTTTCCGCCGGCACGTCGCCGCCCGGCCGGAGTCCGCACCGGAGGCGCCGGGTGAACGGAATTCGTACAAGGGGTGACGGGCGAATAACTCAGCGGATGCGCGCAACCGTTCGCGGCCGGCAGAGGTCATAGCTGACGCTGGCCCCGCAAGGGGGAGGGATCCGGGGGGATCCGGGGCCGGCACGGGAGGGGGAATCGAGGGGCCCGACCTTGGGGGGACGGGCCCCTCGATGGTGGTGCCTCGATGCCGCACACCACGGCCGCGACGACTGGACCACCACGTCTGCTCTGCCTGGTCTGCTCTGCCAGGTCCGCTCCGCGAGGTCCGCTCCGCCAGGTCCCGGCCGCGTTGTCGGACCCTGGGGGTACCGTCGGGGCATGGTCAACACAGCCGTGGTGGAAGGGGTCCTGGAGCGGATCACGTACGCCAACGAGGAGAACGGCTACACCGTCGCGCGGGTCGACACCGGCCGGGGCTCGGGTGACCTGCTGACCGTCGTGGGCTCGCTGCTGGGGGCGCAGGTGGGCGAATCGCTGCGGATGGAGGGCCGTTGGGGCTCGCACCCGCAGTACGGCAAGCAGTTCACCGTGGAGAACTACACGACGGTGCTGCCCGCCACCGTCCAGGGCATCCGCCGCTATCTCGGCTCGGGCCTGGTCAAGGGCATCGGCCCGGTCTTCGCCGACCGGATCACCCAGCACTTCGGGGTCGACACCCTGGACGTCATCGAGCAGGAGCCGGAGCGGCTCATCGAGGTGCCGGGGCTCGGCCCCAAGCGGACCAAGAAGATCGCGGACGCCTGGGAGGAGCAGAAGGCCATCAAGGAGGTCATGGTCTTCCTCCAGAGCGTCGAGGTCTCCACGTCCATCGCCGTGCGCATCTACAAGAAGTACGGCGACGCCTCGATCTCGGTGGTGAAGAACGAGCCGTACCGTCTCGCCGCCGACGTCTGGGGCATCGGCTTCCTCACCGCCGACCGCATCGCGCAGTCCGTCGGGATCCCGCACGACAGCCCGGACCGGGTCAAGGCGGGCCTGCAGTACGCCCTGTCGCAGTCCACGGACCAGGGGCACTGCTTCCTGCCCGAGGAGCAACTGATCGCCGACGCGGTGAAGTTGCTCCAGGTGGACACCGGCCTGGTGATCGACTGCCTGGGGGAGCTGGCCGCGGAGCCGGAGGGCGTGGTGCGCGAGAAGGTGCCGGCCGGGGAGGACGGTTCGGAGGTCACCGCCGTCTATCTGGTGCCGTTCCACCGCGCGGAGATCTCGCTCGCCGGGCGGCTGACCCGGCTGCTGCGCACCGACGAGGACCGGATGCCGGCCTTCCGGGACGTGGCCTGGGACAAGGCGCTGGCCTGGCTGGCCCGTCGTACGGGCGCCGAGCTGGCCCCGGAGCAGCAGGAGGCGGTGCGGCTGGCGCTGACGCAGAAGGTCGCGGTGCTCACCGGCGGCCCGGGCTGCGGCAAGTCCTTCACGGTCCGTTCCGTCGTCGAGCTGGCCCGCGCCAAGAAGGCCACGGTCGTGCTGGCCGCGCCCACGGGCCGGGCCGCCAAGCGGCTGTCGGAGCTGACCGGCGCGGAGGCCTCCACGGTCCACCGCCTCCTGGAGCTCAAGCCGGGCGGGGACGCCGCCTACGACGCGGACCGGCCGCTGGACGCCGATCTGGTGGTCGTCGACGAGGCGTCCATGCTGGACCTGCTGCTGGCCAACAAGCTCGTCAAGGCGGTCCCGCCGGGCGCCCATCTGCTGCTGGTGGGCGACGTCGACCAGCTGCCGTCGGTCGGTGCCGGGGAGGTGCTGCGGGACCTCCTGGCCCCTTCCGGCCCCGTACCGGCCGTCCGGCTGACCCGGATCTTCCGGCAGGCCCAGCAGTCCGGCGTGGTCACCAACGCCCACCGCATCAATTCCGGTGTGCCGCCGCTGACCACCGGGCTGACCGATTTCTTCCTGTTCGCGGAGGAGGACAATGAGGAGGCCGGGCGACTCGCCGTGGACGTCGCGGCCCGCCGCATCCCGGCGAAGTTCGGTCTCGACCCGCGCCGGGACGTCCAGGTGCTGACCCCGATGCACCGCGGCCCGGCCGGCGCGGGCGCGCTGAACGGTCTGCTCCAGCAGGCCATCACCCCCGCCCGCCCCGACCTGCCCGAGCGGCGCTTCGGCGGCCGGGTCTTCCGGGTGGGCGACAAGGTCACCCAGATCAGGAACAACTACGAAAAGGGCCGCAACGGCGTCTTCAACGGCACGGTGGGCGTGGTCACCGCCCTGGATCCGGAGGAGCAGCGGCTGACGGTCCGCACGGACGAGGACGAGGAGGTCCCGTACGAATTCGACGAACTCGACGAACTCGCCCACGCCTATGCCGTGACGATCCATCGCTCGCAGGGTAGTGAGTATCCAGCGGTGGTGATTCCGGTCACCACCAGCGCCTGGATGATGCTGCAGCGCAATCTGCTGTATACCGCCGTCACCCGGGCAAAGCGCTTGGTGGTGCTGGTCGGCTCCCGCAAGGCCCTGGGGCAGGCCGTACGCACGGTTTCCGCCGGTCGGCGGGGTACGGCGCTGGCTCACCGGCTCGCCGGGGCGATGTGATGTCACACCTCTTTCCCAATCGGGTCGAACGGGAGCAGGATGGGACACTGGCGCGGCACTGAGTGCCGTAATGAGGCCCTATGGCCGACCCCGAGTGCACATCCAAGGTCCAAATGGGGGAAGGTATAGGCAGTCAGGGCACCTCGAAGAAGAGGCACAACGTCGGTGAGGGATGACGTGAGCGACAACTCTGTAGTACTGCGTTACGGGGACGGCGAATACAGCTACCCGGTCGTCGACAGCACGGTCGGCGACAAGGGCTTCGATATCTCGAAGCTGCGCGCCCAGACCGGTCTGGTGACCCTGGATTCCGGTTACGGCAACACCGCGGCGTACAAATCCGCGATCACCTATCTCGATGGTGAGCAGGGAATTCTTCGTTACCGCGGGTACCCGATCGAGCAGCTCGCAGAGCGCAGCACGTTCGTCGAGACCGCGTACCTCCTCATCAACGGTGAGCTGCCCACCGTCGACCAGCTGTCGGCCTTCAAGCAGGACATCACCTACCACACCCTGCTCCACGAGGACGTCAAGCGCTTCTACGACGGCTTCCCCCGGGACGCCCACCCGATGGCGATGCTGTCCTCCGTGGTCAGCGCGCTGTCGACCTTCTACCAGGACAGCCACAACCCGTTCGACGAG
The DNA here is from genome assembly GCF_040640655.1 of Streptomyces sp. NPDC021749. Taxonomy (NCBI): domain Bacteria; kingdom Bacillati; phylum Actinomycetota; class Actinomycetes; order Kitasatosporales; family Streptomycetaceae; genus Streptomyces; species Streptomyces sp. NPDC021749. The sequence goes on from NZ_JBFACE010000011.1 coordinate 181,420, forward strand.
CAGCAGCGCCACATCTCCACGATCCGGCTGCTGGCCAAGCTCCCGACGATCGCGGCCTACGCCTACAAGAAGTCGGTCGGCCACCCGGTCGTCTACCCGAGCAACGACCTCGGCTACGTCGAGAACTTCCTGCGGATGACCTTCTCGGTGCCCGCCGCCGAGTTCGAGCTGGACCCGGTCGTCGTCAGCGCCCTGGACAAGCTGCTGATCCTGCACGCCGACCACGAGCAGAACTGCTCGACCTCCACGGTCCGCCTGGTCGGCTCCTCGCAGGCGAACCTCTTCGCCTCGATCTCCGCCGGTATCAACGCCCTGTGGGGCCCCCTGCACGGCGGCGCCAACCAGTCCGTGCTGGAGATGCTGGAGCGCATCCAGCGCGACGGCGGCGACGTCGACGCCTTCATCCGCAAGGTGAAGAACAAGGAAGACGGCGTGAAGCTCATGGGCTTCGGGCACCGCGTCTACAAGAACTTCGACCCCCGGGCGAAGATCATCAAGGCGGCGGCGCACGACGTCCTCTCCGCGCTCGGCAAGTCCGACGAGCTGCTGGACATCGCCCTCAAGCTGGAGGAGCACGCGCTCTCCGACGACTACTTCGTCTCGCGCAAGCTCTACCCGAACGTCGACTTCTACACCGGTCTGATCTACCGGGCCATGGGCTTCCCGACCGAGATGTTCACGGTGCTCTTCGCGCTCGGCCGGCTTCCCGGCTGGATCGCCCAGTGGCACGAGATGATCAAGGAGCCGGGCTCCCGCATCGGCCGCCCGCGCCAGATCTACACCGGCATCATCGAGCGCGACTTCGTGCCGGTCGAGCAGCGCTGACGCCTGCGCCTGCTTTCTCGGGCGGCCCTGAGCCCAAAAGCGAGAAGCGCCCCGCCTCCGGATCCCCCCACGGGTCCAGAGTGCGGGGCGCTTCCCTTGTCCCGGTTGGATTCCCCCCACGGGATCCGTCCGGGCGTTCCGGGTTGCACCGCGCTCTGCCGGGACGCGCACATCGGGAGGGCCGCTCAAAGCTCCCCGGGCACGTCGCCCCGGCCACGCGTAGCCGTGGCACGGTCCCCCAAGACCGGCACGGCAGGTGCAGTGCAAGACCCGCCGGGGTGCCTGCACTGCCCGGTTAGACTCACGACCCCCCTCAATGGTTACGTTCCGATGAGTGTGATCTGGGTCTCTTGCCATATGGGGGCGAATGCGGTCAAGGCCCTCGATCTGGAGATCGGGGCCTTGGGGTATGGGTGCTGTGTCCCGGAGTGTGGACATTGTGTCAACTGTAGGGATTATGTGAAGGTTTGAATGGTTACGCGCGGCGGCGCGAGCCGCGGCCGGGGGTGACGACCCGCATCCGCACGCGCGGACCGGCGAACCGGAATCAGGCCGCCCGGCCCACCAGCTCGTAACCCGCCTCGTCGACGGCCGCCCGCACCGCCTCCTCGTCCAGCGGTGCCTTCGAGGTGACCGTCACCAGCCCGGTGGTCGCGACCGCCTGCACCGCGCTCACGCCCGGGATCTCCGAGATCTCCGACGACACCGCCCCTTCGCAGTGACCGCAGGTCATGCCGGTGACCCGGTACGTCGTGGTCACCGCGCCGGCCGGGGCGTCGGCGGCGCCGGAGTGGCAGGAGCCTTCCGGGGTGCAGCAGGAGCTGTTCTCAGCCATGGGTTCTCCTCGTGGTGCGGATGTCCGATGCTTCTGTCCGAGCTTCGACCGGCCTTGCCCACCCTATACCCCTAGGGGGTATGTACCCAAGCGGGGGCACGCCGGTTCCCGCCGGGGACCACGCCGCCGCGTTGCCGCGCACCCCGCCGCGCGTCAGCCTTGGGATACGGACTCGGAGCCGATCCGAGGAGGCGGCGCATGGCCGTACTCGCTTTTTACGCCCTGCTGGCGCTCACCACCCTGCCGCCCCTCGTCCCCAACTCCGCCCTGCTCGTCTCCGCCGGCGTACTCGCCTCCCGGGGCGCACTCTTCCTCCCCCTCGTCCTGCTCACCGTGGCGGGCAGCGCCCTGACCGGAGATCTGCTGATGTTCCTCGCCGCCCGGCGGTTCGGCGCACCCGTGCGGGACTGGATGCGGCGCACCCCGCGCCGCAGCGCCCTCCTGGACCGGACCTCCCGGCGCATCGAGCGCTACGGCATCCCGTTCGTGATCGCCGTGCGGTTCCTGCCCAGCGGCCGGATCGCCGGCGCGCTGGCCTCCGGCGTCCTCCGCTACCCGCTGCCCAGGTACCTCCTCGGCGCCGGCATCGCCGAGGCGACCTGGGCGGCGTACTCGGCCGGCCTCGGCTACCTCGGCAGCGCCACCGCCGGCAGCCCGCTGTACGCCGCCGCCGTCGGCCTGGGCGTCTCCTGCGCGGTCGCCGCCACCGCCACCGTCGTGCAGTGGGCCATCCGCCGCCGGGCGGTCCGCCGCGCGGCTACCGCTCCCCGCCCGCCGTGCCCGCACCCGTCCGACCCCTCGGGGCTGCCGGACCGGCCGTAGCGCGGACGTCGGCGAGCGCCACCGGCGCACCGGACCGCCGGGACCGCTCGCACGCCTCGGCCACGTACAGAGCCTCCAGCGCCTCCGCGGGCGGACACGGGTTCTCCGCGCGGCCCGCGGCCACCTCGGCGAAGACCCCCAGCTCGGTCACGTACGCCTCGTGGAAGCGCTCCATGAACGTCGCGTACGGGGCGGCCGCCCGCCGCCACGACAGCCGCGGCTCCGCGGACGGCAGCGGCGCACGGTCGTCCAGCCCCACGATCCGGGTGCCCCGCGAGCCGCACACCTCCAGGCGGACGTCGTGCCCCGCGCCGTTGTAGCGGGTCGCCGTGACCGTGGCCAGGGTGTCGTCGTCGAAGCGCAACAGCGCCGCACAGGTGTCGACGTCGTCGCCGTCGGCGAAGAAGGACGCACCGCGGTTGGACCCCTGCGCGTAGACCGAGACCACCTCACGGCCGGTGAGCCAGCGCAGCACGTCGAAGTCGTGGATGGAGCAGTCCCGGAACAGCCCGCCCGAGGTGGGGATGTACCCGGCGGGCGGCGGGGCCTGGTCGCTGGTGCAGGCGCGCAGGGTGTGCAGCCAGCCCAGCTCGCCCGAGCGCAGCGCCTCGCGGGCGGCCCGGTAGCCCGCGTCGAAGCGCCGCTGGAAGCCGATCTGGACCGGCACCGGGCCGGCCTGCGCCCGTTCCACGACACCGATCGTGCCCGCCACGTCCAGCGCGACCGGCTTCTCGCAGAAGACCGGCACACCGGCGTCCAGCGCCTGGTGGATCAGGGTGGCGTGCGCACTGGTCGCGGCGGTGATCACGACCCCGTCCGGGCCGTCCGCGTACAGCTCCGGGATGCCCGCGGCCGCACGCACGCCCAGCGTCTGCGCCAGCGAGACGGCCCGCGCCGGGTCGGCATCGGCGACCACCAGATCGGTGACGCCGGGAACCTGCTGAAGGGTCTTGGCGTGGAAGGCGCCGATGCGCCCGGTGCCGATGAGGCCGATCTTCACTTCTCGGTCCTTCCAGGAGGTGGCGGTGGCGGCTGCCATGGGAAACGTCGTGAAGCGTCGTGGAACGTCGTGGAACGCGGCGGGCAGCAATTGGAACGGTCCAACAGCGGCCGTTCCGCGCACCCTGCATGTCCGGATGTCCGCATGTCAACCCTTCTCGCAGGCCGCATGGCGGGCCGCGGGGAGGCCGGGAGCGGCGGACCCTCCCGGCGTTGACGGTCACCTGCGACCTCGGCGTTGACGGTCACCTGTGGCGATGGCAGGATTCCGGTCCATGGAACGGTCCAACGAGCGCGACGGCGGCCACCGGGCAGCAGCCGCCGGCCGGCCCCCGACGATCCGCGGGGTCGCGGAACGCGCCGGTGTCTCCAAATCGCTGGTCTCGCTCGTTCTGCAGGGCTCGCCGCGGGTCAGCGACACCAAGCGGCGGGCCGTCCTGGCCGCCATCGACGAGCTCGGCTACCGGCCCAACGCCGCCGCCCGCAGCCTCGTCGCGCGCCGCACCCACACCGTCGGCGTGCTCCTGAACGACCTGCGCAACCCCTGGTTCGTCGACCTCCTCGACGGCCTGAACTCGGTCCTCCACGCCCACGGCCTGCGCATACTGATGGCCGACGGCCGGCTCGACCGGCGCACCGGCCAGGACGTCGCCCGCACCTTCCAGGAACTGCGGGTCGACGGCCTCGTCGTCGTCGGCACCCTCCCGGACACCGACGGCCTCGCCGAGGCCGCCGAGCGGCTGCCCACCGTCATCGCCGGCAACCACGAACCCCGGCTCCCGCACGTCGACATCGTCGCCAACGACGACGAACGCGGCGCCCGGCTCGCCACCGAGCACCTGATCTCCCTCGGCCACCGCCGGATCGCCCACATCTCCGGCCAGGGCCTGGTCGGCACCCTGCGCCGCCGCGGATTCGAGGCCGCCGTACGCGCCCACGGCCTGCACACCGCCGCCGTGGTCGAGAGCGCCGACGGCACGGAGGAGGGCGGTTACCGCGCCGCCGTACGACTCCTCAACCCCGCGCGCCGCACCGAACGCCCCACCGCCGTCTTCGCGTTCAACGACATCTCCTGCGTCGGCGCGCTCTCCGCGGCCCAGGAACTCGGGCTGACCGTACCCGTCGACCTCTCCCTCGTCGGCTACGACAACACCTACCTCGCCCGCATCCGCCACCTCTGGCTGACCTCGGTCAACAACGCCAGCCACGAGGTCGGCCGGCGGGCCGCCCGCTGCCTCCTGGACCGCATGGCGGGCAACGACGTGCCGGCCGCCGCGAACCCGGCGACCAGTGCGCACCCGCCCGCCGACCACCAACTCGTCGCCCCGGAGCTGGAGATCAGGGGGTCGACGGCCCCGCCCGGAGCCGCGTGACACCGGCCCGGCCCCGGCCGCGACCGGCTCCCCGCCCGCCCGGGTCCGCCTACTCCTGACGCCCGGCCCGCAGTTCGCGGTCCACCGCCCGCAGCAGCACCAGCAGCATCCGGTTCAACGGCGTCGCGATGCCGTGCCGTTCGGCCGCCCGCACCACCGCGCCGGTGAGGTACTCGTGCTCCAGCGGACGGCCCGCGAGCCGGTCGTACAGCATCGACGAGCCACCGTCGGGCGGCGCGTGCGCGTACAGCTCCAGCGTCCGGGCGATGTCCGCGTCACCGATGTCCGCGCCCTCCGCGCGGGCCACGGCCGCCGCCTCCCGCAGCAGATCGCGACTGAGCGCCGCCATCTCCGGATCCGCGAAGACGCCGATCCGCTGCTGGAGCAGGGCCGTGAGGGGGTTCGCCGCGAGGTTCGTGAACAGCTTGCGCCAGACGGCCGTGGTGAAGTCCGGCACCGGATGCACCCGCAGCCCCGTACCGGCCAGCAGCGCGGCGAACCGGTCCGCCAACGGGCCCTCGGGAACGTGCAGTTCACTGGCGACGTGGTGCCGGACCCGGCCCGGCGCGATGCGCTCCGCGGAGATGTAGACCACGGTCGGCAGGATCGCGGTCCCCGGAGGAACGAGCGGTGCCACCCGCTCCTTCTGGCCGATGCCGTTCTGCAGCACCGCGACGACGGTCTCCGGGCCGCACAGCCGCCGCAGCCAGCCCTCGGCGCTCGCGGTGTCCTGCGCCTTGGTGGTCAGCAGCACCCAGTCGACCGGTGCCACCCGCTCCGGATCGGTGACGATCCGCACCGTCGCGGTCCGCACCTCGCCGCCGCTCTCGACGGCGAGGTCCCGCAGCGGACTGCGGACGCACAGCGTGACGTCCAGGCCCGCCCACCGGGTGAGGGCGGCGACGTACCCGCCGATCGCACCGGCCCCGATCACCGCGACCCGGGCGGGCGCGGCGGCGGCCCGGTCCGGCACGGCGGCGGCCTGGGGTGTCTGGGCCATACCTCGATCGTAGCCACGCGACCGGGCGTCACGGGGGCACGAGAGGGACGGGAGCACCCGGAAGGCCCGGGCGGCCCGCCGGCGGCGGCGTCACTACCGGCCGCGCCGGCTCGGCCGCTGGGCCACCCACGCTCTGACCGTGTCCGCGAACCAGAAGGGTTTCCCGCCCTCCACCAGATCCGGTTCGGGCAGCAGCCCGTGCTTGCGGTACGAGCGCACGGTGTCCGGCTGCACCTGGATGTGCGCCGCGATCTCCTTGTACGACCAGAGCCTGCGGTCGGTCATCTCTGACACCTCCTGAGCGCCGCACGCAGGGCCGGCCCGGGACGAGCCGGCCGGGGCCGCGTACGGCCTGGTGATCCCTCAGCCTGTGCCCGGACAACGACGCTGGGTGACGACCGGCGAGGGGCTGTTGAACGGTTGTGACCGAAGGCCCGGGGAACTGTGACAGCCGTGACACCCGCCGTACGCCTGTGACGGGAGGGAGATACCGCTCCCTTCGCGTCCCCTCCGGGGCCCTCCAGGGGCGGCCCGGGCGCCCTACGTGCCCGCCGCCCTTTGCAGCTCGTGCTCCAGGTCCTCCAGGGCCAGCCCCTTCGTCTCCGGTGCGTAACGCCGGCAGAAGACCCACGACAGCACGCACATCGCCCCGAAGAACCAGAACGTGCTGCTCGCGCCGACCGCGTCCAGCAGGACCGGGAAGACCAGCGCCACCGCGAAGTTGACCACCCACATCACGAACACCGCGGCCCCCATGGCCAGTCCGCGCACCCGCAGCGGGAACATCTCCGCGAGCAGCAACCACACCCCCGTGTTCAGCGTGGCCTGCATGAACGCCATGTACAGCACCATCAGGCACAGCACCAGCACACTGACGGCCGGCGAATGCGGGAGACGGAAGGACGCCCCGAGCAGCGCGAGCGCCACCGTCATCCCCGCCAGCCCGCAGAGCAGCAGGGGCCGCCGGCCGACCCGGTCGATCAACGACATCCCGATCGCCGTGGCCACCACGGAGACGGCCCCGACGGCGATCGTGGCGGTGATGGCCGCGCCGGTGCCCAGACCGGTCGACGCGAGGATCTTCGGCGCGAAGTACACCACCGCGTTGACGCCGGTGATCTGCTGCACCGCCGCCAGCCCGATGCCGACCAGCAGCAGCCGCCGCACCCACGGCGTCCGCAGCTCCCGCCAGGCGCCGCGCCGGGCGTTGGCCTCCAGACTGCGGGCGCGGTCGATCCGGGCCAGCTCGGGGGCGACGTCCTCGGCCGGCAGCGTACGGCCGAGCACCCGGGCCGCGTCCTCCTGCCGCCCCTTGCTGATGTACCAGCGCGGGGTGTCGGGCAGGAAGAACAGCCCGGTGAACAGCGCCACCGCCGGCAGCGCGGCGAGCCCCAGCATCCAGCGCCAGGCCGCCCATTGCGCCAGGACCGCGTTGAGGAGGTACGCGAGCAACTGCCCGCTGACGATCATCAGGGAGTTGAACGAGACCAGCCGGCCCCGGATGTGCGGAGGAGCGATCTCGGACAGGTACAGCGGGGTGATCACGGACGCACTGCCGACCGCCAGGCCGAGCACGAACCGCGCCACCGTCATGAACGGCACGGTGGGGGAGAGCGCGACGGCGACCGCGCCCCCGATGAACACCGCACCGGCCCACAGCAGCGCACTGCGCCGGCCCAGCGCATCGGACATCCGCCCGCCGATCAGCGAACCGAGGGCGGCGCCGATCAGCAGGGCACTGGTGATGACGCCCTCACCCAGTGACGTCAGGCCGAAGTGGCCCTCCATGAAAGGGAGCGCGCCGGAGATCACCCCGGTGTCGTAGCCGAACAGGGCGCCACCGAGGGCGGCGATGGCGGCGATGCCGACGATGAAGCGCTTGGCGTTCCGGTCCCGGGAGGCAGGACGCTGACCGGCGGACGCCACCTGGCTGGTCGGAACGGCCATCAGCACCCCCGCCGCGCCCGCGGAACGGGCGCGACACGCGTGGCATACATGGGCATGGGAACGGGGCCTTTCGGTACGGAAGCTACAGGTGACGGGGGGCGGTCAGCGGTACATCGCCGGCCGCTCGACCAGCTCGACCGGGACGCGCTCACCGGTGGCCTGGGCGCGCACCCCGGCCTCGCAGACCGCGGCCGCGGCGTAGCCGTCCCAGCAACTGGGGCCCTCGACCTCGCCGCGCCGGGTGGCGTTCACCCACAGCTGCACCTGCCGGTCGTACGCGTCCTCGAAGCGCTCCACGAAACCGGGCGGGATGGCGCCGCCCCAGCGGCCGCCGGCGTTGGTGAAGACACCGTGGTCGTCGCCGATCCGGGCGGTGCCGCCCTCGCAGACCGCCTCGCAGCTCACCTGGTAGCCGAAACCGCAGTTGACGAAGATCTCGGTGTCCACGACCTGGCCGCCCGCGGTCTCGAAGAGGACCAGCTGCGGGTCGCTCAGCCCTTCGGGCGCGTGCGCGGTGGGGACGGGGCGCAGCACGCGTACGGCGGTGATCTCGTCGTCCAGCAGCCAGCGCGTCACATCGATCTCGTGCACCACCGAGTCGTTGATCATCATCGCGTTGGTGAAGCCGGGCGGCGTGTCCGCATTCCGATGGCGGTTGTGCAGCATCAGCGGACGCCCGTAAGTCCCTTGTGAGAGCAGGGACTTCAGGCTCCGGTAGTCCGCGTCGTAACGGCGCATGAAGCCCACCTGTACGCGGCGGTGCCCGAGCGCCTGCTCGGCCTCCAGCACGCGCAGCGCGGACGCGGCGTCCGGCGTCAGCGGCTTCTCGCAGAGCACGGGCCGATCGCGTGCGAACGCCGCCAGCAGTGCCGCCTCGTGCGCGGGGCCGGGCGAGGCGATCACCACCGCGTCGACGGCCGGGTCGTCCATGGCGGCAGCGGGATCGGTGTACGCGGTGCAGTCCTCGATGCCGTCCGCCAGATGCTTCACCCGTGCCGCGTCGATGTCCGCCACCGCCGCCACCCGGGCCCCGCTGATCACCTCATCGATCCGCCGCACATGGTCCGCCCCCATCCGCCCGGTCCCGATGACCGCCACCCCGAGCGTTCCGCCGGACACCACGCCGCTCCGCCTCCTCATACCGTCCTCCGTGCCGTGCTCCATGCCGTCACCGTCCTCCGTGCCGCGTGCCATGCCGTGTTCCATGCCGTGCTCCCTTCCGTCAGGCGCCGCAGGAGCGCAGGAAGCGGCGGGTGCGCTCGGCGATGGGGAACGGGCGGTCCGGCGGGCAGGGGTACATGTCCTGTTCGACGATGGCGAAGAGGTCGACGTTCAGTTCTTGCGCGGCCTCCAGGACGGGCGGCAGTGCGGGTACGCCGAGCGGCGGTTCGCACATCACGCCCTGCTGGACGGCCGGGCCGAACGGCGTGCCCTTGGCGACGACGTCGCTGAGGATGTCCGGGTCGACCTGCTTGAGGTGCAGGTAGCCGATCCGTTCGCCGTAGGTGCGGATCAGCTGGACGCTGTCGCCGCCGCAGTAGGCGTAGTGGCCGGTGTCCAGGCACAGGTTGACCAGGTCGGAGTCGGTGACGTGGAGGAAGCGCTCGACGTGCTCCTCGGTGTCGATGTGGGTGTCGGCGTGCGGGTGGACGACGATGTCGAGCCCGAACTCGTCGCGCACCCGCTTGCCCAGGCGCTCCATGCCCGTCGTCAGGTGCTTCCACTGCTCGACGGTCAGTTCGCGCGGTTCGAGCTCCTCGGCGGTCTTGTCGTCCCGCCAGAAGGACGGGATGACGACCAGGTGCCGGGCGCCCATGGCCTGGGTGAGGGTGGCGACCTCAAAGACGTGCGCCCAGGTCTTGTCCCATACGGACGGGCCGTGGTGCAGCGACGTGAAGATCGTGCCGGCCGAGACCTTGAGGTGGCGGCGGGCGACCTCGTCGCGGAGGACGGCGGGGTCGGTGGGCAGATAGCCGTACGGGCCGAGCTCGATCCACTCGTAGCCGGCCTGGGCGACCTCGTCGAGGAAGCGCTGCCAGGGGACTTGCCGGTCGTCGTCGGGGAACCAGACTCCCCACGAGTCGGGGGCCGAACCGATGCGGAGGCGGTCCAGGACGGGCGGGGCGGCATGGCGTGCGGGCATGCTGCGGCTCTCCTCTCGCCGGTCGGCGGTGACCGGGAAGGCGCGGGGTGGGGTTGTGGGGCACAGCCTCTCTGCCGCCCCGGGGAGTGTCAAGACTTCGTCCTGACATAAGGACGTAAGGACTTGCAGGCGCAGGTTCGCTTTGACGTCAGAATGTAAGGACAAACTGTTGACAGGGTCTGAGGGTCACCGTTAGACCTTTCCTCGGGCGGGGTGAAAGAACCCGGTCCCGCCGAGTGAACCCGCTGAGCGGCAAGCGGATGGAGCGCGCTGACCCGAAGGGGCGTGTATGACCGAGTCGTACGACCTGATCACGATGGGCCGGATCGGGGTGGACATCTATCCGCTGCAGACCGGCGTGTCGTTGGCGCAGGTGGAGACCTTCGGAAAGTTCCTGGGGGGCTCGGCCGCGAACGTCGCGGTGGCGGCCGCCCGGCTCGGGCGGCGCAGCGCGGTCATCAGCCGTACCGGCGCGGACCCGTTCGGGGAGTTCCTGCACCAGGCGCTGCGGGAGTTCGGGGTGGACGACCGGTGGCTGACGCCGGTCGCCGCCCATCCGACGCCGGTGACCTTCTGCGAGATCTTCCCGCCGGACGACTTCCCGTTGTACTTCTACCGGCGCCCCAAGGCCCCTGACCTCGACATTCACGCGGGGGAGCTCGACCGGGAGGCGATCGCGGCGGCACGGATCTTCTGGGTCACCGGTACGGGGCTGTGTGAGGAGCCCAGTCGCAGCGCCACCCTGGCCGCGCTGGAGGCGCGCGCCGAGTCCGCCGGACCGACCGTCTTCGACCTCGACTGGCGGCCGATGTTCTGGGGCGGTGAGGGCGGCGCCTCCGGCGACGGCGGGGCCACCGGCGCCGCGGCGCGGGCCGCCGCACGGCCGTATTACGAGGCCGCGCTGCGGCACGCCACCGTGGCGGTCGGGAACGTGGACGAGGCCGAGGTCGCGACCGGGCTGCGCGATCCCAAGGCGTGTGCGCACGCGCTGCTGGACATGGGCGTCGAGCTGGCCGTCGTCAAACAGGGGCCCAAGGGCGTGCTGGCCGTGCACCGGGACGGCCGGGTCGCCGAAGTGCCGCCCACCCCCGTCGAGGTCGTCAACGGACTCGGCGCGGGGGACTCGTTCGGCGGGGCGCTGTGCCACGGGCTGCTCTCCGGCTGGGACCTGGAGCCGATGATGCGGTACGCGAACGCGGCCGGAGCGATCGTCGCCTCCCGGCTCGCCTGTTCCTCCGCGATGCCCACGCGCGAGGAGGTCGAGGAGTTCCTCGCCGGCCGGTGACCCCCGGCGGCCCGGTCCGCAGTCCTCGCCCGGCCCCCACCCCTCGCCCGGCCCGGCCGCCGGCCCGCACCACCCCACTCCGCTCCACCCCGCCCCGCCCCAAGAAGGTGAGTTGACCCTTGTCCCCTCGGATCAGTGATCTCGCGACGTTGCGGGCGCGGCAGCCCGGAGCGGTGGCGGAGGCCGCCGCCCGTCGTACCCGCCGGCCGCTCATCGGCGAGAGCGGGCGGCTGATGATCGTGGCAGCCGACCACCCGGCCCGCGGTGCGCTCGCCGTGGGGGACCGGCGGCTCGCCATGGCCAACCGCCTGGACCTGCTCGAACGGCTGGTGCTCGCGCTGTCGCGGCCGGGAGTGGACGGGGTGCTGGCCACCGCCGACATCCTGGAGGACCTGCTGCTGCTCGGTGCCCTGGAGGGCAAGGTGGTGATGGGCTCGATGAACCGCGGCGGGATCGCCGGCGCGTCGTTCGAGATGGACGACCGGTTCACCGGGCACCGGCCGCAGGACCTGGCCCGGCTCCGGTTCGACGCCGGGAAGCTGCTGCTCCGCATCGACTACGACGATCCCGGGTCGCTCACCACGATGGAGGCCACCGCCCGCGCCATCGACGCGATGGCCGAGCGGGAACTGCCCGTCTTCGTCGAGCCGTTCCTGTCGTCCCGAATAGACGGCAGGGTCCGCAACGACCTCAGCCCGGAGGCGGTCATCCGCTCCGTCGCCATCGCCTCCGGCCTCGGCGGCACCTCCGCGTACACCTGGCTGAAGCTGCCGGTCACCGACGACGCGGAGGCGATGGCGCGGGTCTGTGAGACCAGCACGCTGCCGACGGTGCTGCTCGGCGGTGACATCGGCTCCACCGTCCGGGACCAGGAGGCCGCGTACGAGAAGTGGGCCAAGGCGCTGCGGCTGCCGACGGTGCAGGGCCTGGTCGTCGGGCGGTCGCTGCTCTATCCGGCCGACGGCGATGTCGCCGCCGCCGTGGACACCGCCGTAGGCCTGCTGTAAACGCCGCGATTCCCGCAGGAGACTTGAGACATGAGTGCTGAATTCCCCCCGACGGGCAGCTCCCACCCCGACCCCGGGCCCCCTCCCGGAAACCGGCCCGCACCCCGCCCCGGGGCCGCGTCCCGCCCGGCTGCCGATCTCCACCTCAAGGCCGGCGAAGCCGCGCGCGGTCCGTACGCCGTGGACGTCGACCCGGAGCGGGCCGGCTGGGGCTATTCCTCGCTGCGGGTCCTGGAGCTGCCGGCCGGGGGGCACCACGCGTTCGACACCGGGGACAGCGAGTGGATCGTGCTGCCGCTGTCCGGCGGGTGCACGGTCGTGGTGGACGGCGTCGAGGAGTTCGAACTCCTCGGCCGGGACAGCGTGTTCAGCGGGGTCACGGACTTCGCGTACGTACCGCGGGACGCGCACGTGGGGATCACGAGCAATGCCGGCGGGCGGTTCGCGCTGACCGGTGCCCGGTGCGAGCTGACCCTGCCGGCCCGCTACGGGGCCGCCTCCGAGGTGCAGGTGGAGCTGCGCGGCACCGGGAACTGCTCGCGCCAGGTGAACAACTTCGCCGCGGCCGGCACGTTCGAGTGCGACCGGCTGATCGCGGTGGAGGTGCTCACCCCGGGCGGCAACTGGTCGTCCTATCCGCCGCACAAGCACGACGAGTGCCGCCCGGGCGTGGAGTCCGAGCTGGAGGAGATCTACTACTTCGAGATCGCGTCGGCCCACGGCACGGAGGGCGTCGGCTACCAGCGCGTCAGCCCGTCCGGGCACGGCCGCGGCACGGACGTGCTCGCCGAGGTGCGGGGCGGCGACGCGGTGCTGATCCCGGACGGCTGGCACGGGCCGTCGATCGCGACGCCCGGCCACGCCATGTACTACCTGAACGTCATGGCCGGCCCGGGGGAGGAGCGGGAGTGGCTGATCTGCGACCACCCCGAGCACGGCTGGATCCGTGACACCTGGCCCGACCAGCCCGTCGACCCCCGCCTTCCGCTCTACGACGCGCCCGTAGGAGACGTCCGATGAACGCCGCCCCGACGACCCGCCGCCTCACCGTCGCACAGGCCCTGGTCGAGTTCCTCGCCCACCAGTACACCGAGCGGGACGGCCGGCGACAGCGGCTGATCGGCGCCTGCTGGGGCATCTTCGGCCACGGCAATGTCGCCGGTATCGGCCAGGCGCTGCTGGAGTCCGGCACGGCGCTGCCGTATCTGCAGGGCCGCAACGAGCAGGCGATGGTGCATGCCGCGGTCGGGTACGCCCGGCAGTGCGACCGGCTCTCCGCGCACGCCGTCACCACGTCCATCGGCCCGGGCGCGACCAACCTGGTCACCGGCGCGGCGCTGGCCACCGTCAACCGGCTTCCGGTGCTGCTGCTGCCCGGTGACACCTTCGCCACCCGGCCCGCCGATCCGGTGCTGCAGCAGCTGGAGGTGCCGTACGCCGGTGATGTGTCGGTCAACGACGCGCTGCGTCCGGTGTCGCGGTACTTCGACCGGGTGACCCGGCCGGAGGCACTGATCCCGGCGGCGATGCAGGCGATGCGGGTGCTGGCCGATCCGGTGGACACCGGGGCGGTCACGCTGGCGCTGCCGCAGGACGTGCAGGCGGAGGCGTACGACTGGCCGGTGGAATTCTTCGCCGACCGGGTGTGGCGGGTGCCCCGGCCGGCCCCGGACGCCGCCGCGCTGGCGGAGGCGGTGGCGGCGGTCCGCGGTGCCCGCCGGCCGTTGGTGATCGCGGGCGGCGGGGTGCACCACTCGGAGGCCGAGGAGGCGCTGCGGGCGTTCGCCGACGCGACCGGGATCCCGGTCGCGTCCACCCAGGCCGGGAAGGGCTCGCTGCGCCACGACCACCCGTGTGACGTGGGCGGCATCGGGCACACCGGTACGGCGACGGCGGACGCGCTGGCCCGGGAGGCGGATCTGGTGATCGGCGTGGGCACCCGCTACACGGACTTCACCACCGCGTCGGCGACGCTGTTCGCGGAGCCGGGCGTGCGGTTCGTCAACCTCAACATCGCCGCGTTCGACTCCCACAAGCTGGGCGCGCTGTCGCTGGTCGCCGATGCCCGGGCCGGCCTTGCGGCCCTCACGGGTGCGCTGGCCGGGCACCGGGTGGAGAAGGAGTACGAGGCGGCGTACGGGGCGGCGAAGGAGGAGTGGGAGCGCCGGGTGGACGCGGCGTACGGTGCCGCGGACGCGTCGGCGCGGCCGTCCCAGACGCAGGTCCTGGGGGCGCTGGACGCGCTGGTGGACGACACCGACATCGTGATCAACGCGGCCGGGTCGCTCCCCGGCGACCTGCACAAGCTGTGGCGGGCCCGGTCCCGCCGGCAGTACCACCTGGAGTACGGGTACTCCTGCATGGGCTACGAGATCCCGGCGGCGATCGGGGTGCGGCTGGCCGCGCCGGACCGGCCGGTGTGGGCGCTGGTCGGCGACGGTACGTATCTGATGAATCCGACCGAGATCGTCACCGCGGTGCAGGAGGGCATCAACATCACGATCGTGCTGATCCAGAACCACGGCTACGCCTCGATCGGCGGACTGTCCGAGGCGACCGGTGGTGAGCGGTTCGGGACGGCGTACCGCTTCCGGGCCGGGGACGGTACGTACACGGGGGCGCCGCTGCCGGTGGACCTGGCCGCCAACGCCGCCTCGCTCGGGATGGCGGTGATCCGGGCCGGGACGGTCGGTGAGCTGCGGGCGGCGCTGGCCGAGGCGCGGGGCGCGAAGGGGCCCACATGTGTCTATGTCGAGACCGAAACGGCCGACACTGTGCCGGGCGCGCCGGAGGCGCAGGCCTGGTGGGATGTTCCCGTTGCCGAGACCGCGACGCGTCCGGCGGCGGTCGCCGCGCGTGCGGCGTACGACCGGCAGGCCGCCGGGCGCCGCCGCCACCTCTGACCCACGTTTGCCCATCGTCACAGCGAAGTCGTCACAGCGAAGTCGTCACCCCAGAAAGGCCCCTCGCATGAAGACCATCAGCCACTGGATCGGCGGTAAGCCCGTCGAGGGCGTCTCCGGCAACTTCGGTCCGGTCTACAACCCGGCCACCGGCGCCCAGGAGAAGCAGGTCGCCTTCGCCTCGGCCGGGGAGGTGGACGCGGCGGTGCGGGCCGCGAAGGAGGCGTTCGCGACGTGGGGCACCAGTTCCCTGGCGAAGCGCACGTCGGTGCTGTTCAAGTACCGGGAACTGGTCGACGCGCACCGTGAGGAGCTGGCCCGGCTGATCACGGCCGAGCACGGCAAGGTGCATGCGGACGCGCTCGGTGAGGTCGCCCGCGGTCTGGAGATCGTCGAGCTGGCCTGCGGCATTCCGGAGAAGCTCAAGGGCGAGCTGTCCACGCAGGTGTCCACGCGGGTGGATGTGGCGGCGATCCGCCAGTCGCTGGGCGTGGTGGCGGGCATCACCCCGTTCAACTTCCCGGCGATGGTGCCGATGTGGATGTTCCCGATCGCCATCGCCTGCGGGAACACCTTCGTGCTGAAGCCGAGCGAGAAGGTGCCGAGCGCGGCGTTCAAGCTGGCGGAGCTGGCGGCCGAGGCGGGGCTCCCGGACGGTGTGCTGAACATCGTCAACGGCGACAAGGTGGCGGTGGACGCGCTGCTTGCGCACCCGGACATCGCCGCGGTGTCGTTCGTCGGTTCCACGCCGATCGCCCGGTACATCCACACCACCGGTACGGCCAACGGCAAGCGGGTGCAGGCGCTGGGCGGCGCCAAGAACCACATGCTGGTGCTGCCGGACGCCGACCTGGACCTGGCCGCGGACTCGGCGATCAACGCCGCCTACGGCTCGGCCGGTGAACGCTGCATGGCGATCTCCGTCGTCGTGGCGGTGGGGGACACCGCGGACCCGCTGATCGGCAAGATCAAGGAGCGCGCCGACCGGCTGCGGATCGGCCCGGGCGACGACCCGGCGTCCGAGATGGGCCCGCTGATCACCAAGGCGCACCGCGACAAGGTCGCCTCGTACGTCACCGGTGCCGCGGCGCAGGGCGCGGACGTGGTCATCGACGGCACCGGCTACACCGTCGAGGGCTACGAGGACGGCCACTGGATCGGTGTCTCGCTGCTGGACCACGTCACGCCGGAGATGGACGCCTACCGTGACGAGATCTTCGGCCCGGTGCTGTCGGTCGTGCGGGTGGAGACGTACGACGAGGCGATCGCGCTGATGAACAACTCGCCGTGGGGCAACGGCACCGCGATCTTCACGCGGGACGGTGGCGCGGCCCGCCGCTTCCAGCTGGAGGTGGAGGCCGGCATGGTCGGTGTGAACGTGCCGATCCCGGTGCCGGTGGGCTACCACTCGTTCGGTGGCTGGAAGGACTCGCTCTTCGGCGACCACCACATCTACGGCAACGACGGCGTGCACTTCTACACCCGCGGCAAGGTCGTCACGACCCGCTGGCCCGACCCGGCCGACGGCGGGATCAACCTGGGCTTCCCCAGCAACCACTGACGAGGACCGGATGCCCCGACCCCCTGCCGGCCCGTGCCCGGCGGGGGGTCCGGTGCGTCCGGGCCCTTGCTAACGTGCTCCCTCGCATCTGATGGGACGAGCGGCGCGCCGATGTTGGCGGGGCACCGGGAACAACGGGGGACGAATGCAGTCATCCATGGCGCTCACCAAGGGCGCCCGCATCACGGGCGGCGCGTTCTGCCTGCTCTTCTTCCTCTTCACGGCGTACTGGCTGGCCGTCGATCTGGGCGAGTTCGGCCTCGACGGGATGTGGGGTTTTTGGACCCTGCAGCGTCCGTCCGGTCTCAACCAGGTCACCGGGCCGTTCCATCTGGGGCTGGCGCTGCTGCAGTTGGCGGCCGTGATCACGGCGTTCGCGGGGCAGCGGGTGGCCGGCGGGCTGCTGGCGGTGGCGACGACGCTGACCTTCGCCACCACGCTGCAGGCGCTCGTCAGCGTCGGCAACCACACCAGTGACGACAAGTGGTTCCAGCACGCGGAGACCTCCACCTCGACCTTCGACGGGGTCTTCATCAGCAGCGGTCTGCTGTTCCTGCTGACCCTCGTCGCCGGTGTGGTGCTGCTCGCCGGGATGCGGACGTGGCCCCGGCCGACGCCCAGTGAACCGCCGCTGCGGCCTGCCAAGGTGGCCGGCACGGTGGCCGGGCTGGTGCTCGGTGCGATGGCGCTGTGCCTGGTCGTCTGGCACATCTACATGCTGGTGCAGGGCGGCACCGGCTCCTTCGAGATGCTCTACCTCGGGCGGGGTGCGCTGTCGTCGCTGCTGAGCCTGGCGCCGGGCTGGTCGGGGCTGGTGTTCCTGGTCCTGACCGCGCTGGCCGGGCTCAACAGCCTGATGCGGGGCGGTGCGGCCCGCGGGCTGGCGATCGGGCTGTCGGTGGTGTCGCTGCCCGGCGCCGTGCTGACGCTGATCGGGCTGGTCGCCAACGGCGAGCTGTTCACGCTGAACGAGTCGATGCCGGGGATGAGCGTCCTGGGCGATGTGCAGTTGCTGCTGGACCTGCTCGGTTCGGCGGCGCTGGTGGCGCTGATGGCGCGCGGTGAACCGGTGGCGCCCGCCTGGTATCCGCCGGCCCAGGCCCCGCAGTTCGGGGTGCCCGGCTACGTCCCGCCGGCCGGCCCGCCGCAGCAGGCGATGCCCACCTGGCAGCCGCCGGTGCCGCCCGGCCCTCCGGTCCCCCCGGGGCCGCCGGCCGGCGGACCGCCGATGCCGCCGCCGGGCAACCCGCCGCAGCCGCCGGGCGGTTTCGGCCCCGCCCCGTACTGACGTCGTTTCCCGGCCGGTGGCCGTTCGCGCGCGGGCCCCGCGTACCGCATCCGCGGTAGCCGGGGGCGAACCGTACTCCCCCCGGAGGCCACCGGGTTCACCCCGGGGTACCGGCCGCCCGCACCGCCCCCTCCCTAGGATCGCGGTATGGATCTGCGAGGTTTCGGCCGCCGGGCCCGGTCGCGTGCGGCGCTGCGCGGCCGGCGGCTCTCCGCCGCCGTGGGCGCGCTGGCGGTGCTGGCAGGGGGCGGTACCTGGGCGGCCGCCTCCTCGGACGCGGCGCCCGCGGTGCACCGCGAGGACCGGCTGCTGTCCCTGCCGGCACGTCCCGGCGGTACGAAGCAGGTGCGGATCGACACCTCCTTCTTCACCTCGGGTCCGGCCGGCCGGCGGCCCGCGGTGCTGCTCGGCCACGGCTTCGGCGGCAGCAAGGCCGACGTCCGCCCCGAGGCGGAGCGGCTGGCCAGGGACGGCTACGCGGTACTGACCTGGTCGGCGCGCGGCTTCGGAAGGTCCACCGGGAAGATCGGGCTGAACGACCCGGACGGCGAGGTCGCCGACGTCCGCCGGCTGGTCGACTGGCTGGCCCGGCGGCCCGAGGTGCGGCTCGACCGGCCCGGCGACCCCCGGGTCGGGGTGGCCGGCGCCTCGTACGGCGGGGCGGTGTCGCTGCTGGCCGCCGGGCACGACCGGCGGGTGGACGCGATCGCCCCGCAGATCACGTACTGGAACCTCGCCGACGCGCTCTTCCCGCACGGCGTGTTCAAGAAGCTGTGGGCCGGGATCTTCTTCACCACCGGCCAGTCCGGCGCCCCCACCGGCGCGCCGCGCACCCCGCCCGCCTCCTCCGGCGGCTGCGGACGGTTCGAGCCGGCGCTGTGCCGGATGTACGAGCGGACCGCGGTCGCCGGCCGGCCGGACGCGGCGGCCCGCCGGCTGCTGGTGGCCCGTAGCCCGTCCGCCGTCGCGGACCGCATCAACGTCCCCACGCTGATCATGCAGGGCCAGACCGATTCGCTGTTCCCCCTGGACCAGGCCGATGCCGTGCAGCGGGCGGTCCACCGCAACGGGGCACCGGTCGCGGTCGACTGGATCGCCGGCGGCCACGACGGCGGCGACCGGGAGACCGCCCGCCTGACGGCCCGTACGGCGGCGTGGTTCGACCGCTATCTGAAGGGCGACAAGGGCGCCGACACCGGGCCCGGGTTCCGGATCAGCCGGACCGGGGGAGTGGATTCCACCGACGGCGCGGTGCGGCTGCGCGGGGCGAGCGCGGACCGGTACGCCGGGCTGGCGCACGATCCGCGGCGGATCCGGCTCACCGGCCGGACCCAGACCTTCCGCAATCCGGCCGGTTCCGGGCCGCCCGCGATCTCCGCGGTGCCCGGGGTCGGGGCGCTCGGCGATCTCTCCTCGCTCGGTTCCGGCGGGCTGTCGCTGGACTTCCCCGGCCAGTACGCCCGCTTCGAGTCGGCGCCGCTGCCCGCCGGGGTCCGGCTGACCGGCCGCCCCGAGGCGACCGTGCGCGTACGGTCCACCTCCCGGGACGCGGTGCTCTTCGCCAAGCTCTACGACGTCGCCCCGGACGGCCGCCGCCAGGTGCTGCCCGCGCAGCTCGTCGCCCCGTACCGTATCGCGGACGCCCGCGCGGGCCGGACGGTGCGCCTGCAACTGCCCGCCGTGGACCACGAGTTCGCGGCCGGGCACCGGATGCGGCTGGTCCTGGCGGCCACCGACCTCGGCTACGCCTCACCGGCCGAACCCGCCGCGTACACCGTCTCGCCGGCGGGCGGCGGGGTGCTGGACGTGCCGACCGTGCCGCAGGTGCGCAGTGCGGCCGCCCCGCTGCCCGCCTGGACCTGGGCGCTGCCCGCCGTGGCCGCCGTGGTGGCCGGGCTGCTGCTGTGCACCGCCCGCCGCCGGACCGCGGCGCCGCCGCCCGACCCGGCGCTGGCCGCGGTGCCGCTGGAGATCCGCGGGCTGAGCAAGCGCTACGCGGGGTCCGAGGACCGGTACGCGGTACGGGAGTTGTCGTTCCGGGTGGAACGGGGACAGGTGCTGGGGCTGCTCGGGCCCAACGGCGCCGGGAAGACGACGACGCTGCGGATGCTGATGGGCCTGATCGCGCCGGACGAGGGCGAGATCAGGGTCTTCGGGCAGGCGGTGCGGCCGGGCGCGCCGGTGCTGTCGCGGGTCGGCGCGTTCGTCGAGGGCGCCGGATTCCTGCCGCATCTGTCCGGCCGGGCGAACCTGGAGCTGTACTGGCAGGCGACCGGCCGGCCCGCCGAGGACGCGCACCTGGACGAGGCGCTGGCGATCGCCGGCCTGGGGGAGGCCCTGCAGCGCGCCGTCCGCACGTACTCACAGGGCATGCGGCAGCGACTGGCGATCGCCCAGGCCATGCTCGGCCTGCCCGATCTGCTGATCCTGGACGAGCCGACCAACGGGCTGGACCCGCCGCAGATCCGCGAGATGCGGGAGGTGATGGTCCGTTACGCCGCGGCCGGGCGGACCGTCATCGTCTCCAGCCATCTGCTGTCCGAGGTCGAACAGAGCTGTACGCATCTGGTCGTCATGGACCGCGGGCGGCTGGTGCAGGCCGGGCCGGTCGCCGAGATCACCGGCTCCGGCGACACCCTGCTGGTCGGGGTCGCCGCGGAGGTCACCGACGCCGTGGTGGAGAAGGTGGCCGCGCTGCCGGGCGTGACGTCGGCGGTCCGCGTCGACGGCGGGCTGCTGGTGCGGCTGGCGGACCCCGCCGGCACGCCGCGGCTGGTGGCCGAACTCGTCCGGCTGGACGTCCCGGTGGACCGCGTCGGCCCGCACCACCGGCTGGAGGACGCCTTCCTCACCCTGATCGGAGGCGACGCCCGATGACCGCCGACCGGAGGGGACGCATCATGTCCGCCGAGCGCAGGGGCCGCGCCGCGGCCGACAACGGGACCGGGGCGCCGGCCGGGCCGGGACCGGGGCCCGGGGACGGGCGGGCGTCGGGCTACCGGCCCCGCCGCACCCTTCCGCTGCGCGTGGAGGCACGGCGGCAGCTGCTGCGCCGCCGCACCCTGGTCGTCGCCGCGGTGCTGGTGCTGTTGCCGTTCGTGCTGGTGGCGGCGTTCGCGATCGGCGGCGATCCGTCCACCCGCAGCGGCGGCGGACGGGTCTCGCTGATGGCCGCGGCCACCGCCTCCGGCGGGAACTTCACCGCGACCGTGCTGTTCGTGTCCGCGGGGTTCTTGCTGGTGGTGCCGGTGGCACTGTTCTGCGGTGACACCGTCGCGTCGGAGGCGGGCTGGTCGTCGCTGCGCTACCTGCTGGCCGCGCCGGTGCCGCGGGCCCGGCTGCTGCTGGCCAAGCTGATCGTGGCGCTGCTGTTCAGCGCCGCCGCGATGGTGCTGCTGCCGCTCGTGGCGCTGGGCGTGGGCACCGCCGCGTACGGCTGGGGGCCGCTGCAGCTGCCCACCGGCGGGGCGCTGTCCGCGGGTGACGCGGTGGGGCGGCTGGCGGTCGTGGTCGGCTATGTCTTCGTCAGCCAACTGGTCACCGCGGCGCTGGCTTTCTGGCTGTCGACGGTCACCGACGCGCCGCTGGGCGCGGTCGGCGGCGCCGTCGGGCTGACCATCGTGGGCAACGTCCTGGACCAGGTCACCGCCCTCGGTGGCTGGCGGGACGTGCTGCCCGCCCACTGGCAGTACGCCTGGGCCGACGCCCTCCAGCCGCGGGTGGAAGGGGCCGGGATGCTCCAGGGCGCGTCGGTGTCGGTGGCGTACGCGCTGGTGCTGGTGGCGCTGGCGTTCCGGGGGTTCGCGCGCAAGGACGTGGTGTCGTAGCGGCGGGGAGCCGACGCGGTCCGGGGCGGGGCCGGCCCGCGGGGCCGCCGCGCCCCGCCGGCGTCCCCGGGCCGGCCGTGGTGATCAGGCGGTCGGCCCCTGCATGTGCGCGCTGACCCACTGCATGGTGCCCTGGCCCAGGCCCTTCACGTAGGTGGCCGCACTGTGGGTGCCGCCCGGCACTATCTGGAGCCGGGTGCGCACCGGGCCGTGCCCGTACCGGGCGATGAACCTCCGGACCTTCGGCAGCACGGTGTACTCCTTCGAGCCGTCCTGGAAGGCCAGGTAGACCTCCGGTCCGCCGCGTGCCGTCAGCCGGCGGGCCAGTTCCTCGGGGTTGTTCTCCCGCTCCTCCCTGGCGTGGCCGTTCCACAGCGGGGAATCGGGCACGATGTCCGGCCCGTTGGGGATGGCCACCTTGAAAGTGCCGGGGTTCTGCAGGACGTTCTTCAGAGCCGCGAAGCCGCCCGAGGAGGAGCCCATGATGGCCCAGCCGTCACGGGTCCTGAGGGTGCGGAAGTTCTGCCGCACGAGGTCGGGCACGTCCTGGCTGAGCCAGGTGCCGATCTTCGGCTGGCCGGGTATGTCGCTGCCGTCGTAGTACTGCTTGTCGTTGGGGTTGAGGACCGGCATGACGACGATGAAGGGCAGGCTGGTGCCGTTCTTCGACCACTGCGCGAGGTTCTCCTCCAGCTTGAGGTCGGAGCCGATCCAGTAGTTGACGGGATAGCCGTACGAGCCGGGCAGCGCCTCCATCACCGGGAAGCCCTTGTCGGCGTTGCGCTTCTCGTAGTACTCCGGCGGCGCCCACACCCACACCTTGCCGGTGAAGCCGGACTTCGGGCCGTGCAGGGTGGTCACGCCGATCGGGGTGTTGCCGCCGGCGCCGCCGACCCGGCTCTCCTCCTGGAAGGTGATCGGCTTGGTGGGCCACTGCACCAGCGAGTGCTTCCCGCGGGGCGCGGTGTGCAGCGCGGCGCCCGTCTTGGGGCCGCCGCCGAAACGTACGGGGGAGTGCGGGGAGGCGCTCGTGCCGCAGCCGGCCGTGGTGACGAGAACGGTCAGGGTGATCAACGCGATCACCGGGTGGAACAGGGCTTTGCGCACGGGCCTTCTCCTTGCCGAACCTGCCGGGATGCGCCCCGGCCGACCAGCAAGAGGGCGCGGGGGCGCGGCCGGGTTTCCGCCGACGGGTGTCGGCTTGCTCGCACCCCCGCCCGGAATCCGGCCTTCCCCTTCCTGACCTGGGGTGTTTTACGTGCGACGGAAGGGTGGTTTACCAGGATTTTCCCGGCGACCGGGGCGCTCGGGCCGGGCGGCGCGCGGGGGCGTGGCCGCCGGGCCGTGGGGCAGCGCCCGTCCGCCCGCCGCCCCGTTACACCCCGCTCTGCCCCGTATCCTCTCGTTATGACCTGGTCGCGTGCCCTGAAGGACGCCGCCCGCTCCGGGCTGACCATCGAGCGGACCAAGCTCACCCCGCTGATCGCGGTCCGCGGCACGGCCGGTGTCGCCCTCGTCATCGGCCTGTGCCTGTGGCGCGGCAACCCCGCCCTCGCGGTCTCCTCCGCCTTCGGCGCGTTCTCCTCCGGCATCGTCACCTTCCAGCGCAGCATGCGGCCGCGCCCGGTGCTCGCGCTCGCCGTCGCCGGCGCGCTGGCGGTCTCCACCTTCCTCGGCTATCTGGCCGCCGCCCATGTCGCCGCGTTCGTCCTGCTGCTCGCCGGGTGGACCCTGATGGCCGGGATGGCCTGGGCGATCGGCCCGGTCTCCGGACTGGCCGGCACCCAGACCGTGGCCATGATGCTGGTCACCGTCACCCTGCCGACCTCCGTCCTCGGCGCCCTGGAACACGCCGCCCTGATCTTCTTCGGCGGGCTCGTCCAGGCCACCCTGATCGTCCTCTTCCCGGTCCGCCCCTGGGGCACCCAGCGCGATGCGCTCGCCGACGCGCTGGCCGCCGAGGCCGACTACGCCCGCCGGCTGCGGCACGACCCCGTCGCGCCCTTCGACCCGGCGCCCCTGATGGACGCCCGGCTCGCCGCCACCGTGACCGCCCGTCAGGCCCGGCGCCGCCCCGTCCAACTGCACGGCCCGCGCGGCCTCGCCGAACGCGTCCGGCCGGTCCTCGCCTCCCTGGCCGACCCGGTCGTCGGCGCACCCCTGGAGGGCCCCGAACGCGACCGCGCCCGCGACCTGCTGGGCGCCGCCGCCACCGTCCTGGACGCCGTCGCCCACGCCGTACGGCACGCCCGGCCCGTACGGCTGCCGCCCGAGGCGATGGCCACCCTGGAGGTCCCGGCGACCGGTCCGATGCTGCACGGCCCCGCCCGGCGCTCCGCCTACCGCCTGATCTCCCTCCTCGCCGACGCCGTCGAGCTCACCGACGAGCCGGTCCAGGCCACCCGCCCCACCACCGAGGCGGAACGAGGGCAGCGCGGGCGGGAACAAAGCAGCCACCTGCTGCGCCCCAGCGTCCCCAAGCTCGTACCGGTCGCGCTGCGCTCCCTGCACCGCGAGGCCCGCTGGTCCTCGCACATCTTCCGGCACGCCCTGCGGGTGGCCGCGGTCGCCGCCGTCGGCTACCTGCTGGGCACCGCGCTGCCGTTCGGCCACGGCTACTGGGCGCCGCTGGCCTCCGTCATGGTGATGCGCCCGGACTTCGCGCAGACCTACTCCCGGGGCGTGGCCCGTTTCTGCGGCACGCTCGTCGGCGTCGCCGTCGCGGGCACGGTGATGGCCCTGCTGCACCCCGGCGCATACGCCAGCGCCGTGCTCGCCGTGGTCTGCGTCTGGCTGATGTACCTGCTGATGCGCACCGGCTTCTCGGTGACCTCGGCCTGCGTGTCCGCCTACGTGGTCTTCCTGCTCGGCATCGCCGGCGCCGGCTGGGAACAGACCGTCCAGGAACGCGTCGTGCTCACCCTCCTCGGAGGACTGCTGGCGATGCTCTCCTACGCGCTGTTCCCCGCCTGGGAGACGCCCCGGCTGCGCGACCGGCTCGCCGACTGGCT
The DNA here is from genome assembly GCF_040640655.1 of Streptomyces sp. NPDC021749. Taxonomy (NCBI): domain Bacteria; kingdom Bacillati; phylum Actinomycetota; class Actinomycetes; order Kitasatosporales; family Streptomycetaceae; genus Streptomyces; species Streptomyces sp. NPDC021749. The sequence continues at coordinate 206,246 of NZ_JBFACE010000011.1, forward strand.
GGAGGCCAACGGCCGCTACGCGCTCGCCGTATGGGAGGCCTGCGCCCGGCCCGCCGACCGTCGGCCGCGGCAGGTCCGCGAGGCCCTGCTGGACGCCCGGGCCGCCCGCGCCGCCTGGGAGAAGAGCGCGGACCGCGCCGAGAAGGAGCCGGTGCGCCACCGCGGGCTGTCGCCCGGCTCGGCGAAGGCGGCCGGCGCCGCGCTCGCCACCATGGGCCGGGTCACCATGATCCTGGAGGCCCATCTGCCCGCCAAGGACGCCGAACCCTCCGCCGGCGCCGCCGCGTTCGCCGCCGAACTGCGCCCCTGCGTGGCGCGCGCCGCCGAGGCCGTACGCGAACGCGGCCCGCTGAACTGGAGCGCCCTGCGCACCGTATGGGAGAGGTGGGACGCCGAAACCGGGAGCGAAGGCGTCGCCCCGCGCGCCGCCGGGCTGCTGCTCGACGCCCTCGACGAGCTGGCCGAGGCGCTGTCCGGTGATCCGGAGGAACGCGAGGAGGGGGCACCGGGAACCATCCCCCGCCCCCAGTAGTCTTATTAATTGCCCGCAATGAACCCCATTGGTGACCAATGGGTCATCTGTGGCCCGCCGCCCCCCGTCCCCGTCAATTCCCCCGTCGCGAGAGAGCAACCCAACTCCCCATGGCGTCCAGCACTTCGTCCGGTACGTACGACATAGGCATCGACCTCGGCACCGCCAACACCCTGGTGTACGCGCGCGGCAAGGGCGTGGTGCTGAACGAGCCGTCGGTGGTCGCCGTCAACGCCTCCGGCGAGGTCATCGCCGTGGGCGCGGAGGCCAAGCGGACCATCGGCCGCACCCCCTCCGGAATCACCGCGATGCGCCCCCTGAAGGAGGGCGTCATCGCCGACTTCGAGGCCGCCGAGCAGATGCTGCGCGCCCTGATGAAGAAGGCCCTGCCCAGCCGCCGCTTCTCCCGGCCGCGGGTGGTCATCTGCGTCCCGTCCGGCATCACCGGCGTCGAACGCCGCGCGGTCATCGACTCCGCCCGTGGCGCCGGGGCCCGCGAAGTGCACCTGATAGAGGAGCCGATGGCCGCCGCGATCGGCGCCGGCCTCCCGGTGGACGAACCGGTCGGCTGCATGGTGGTGGACATCGGCGGCGGCACCACCGAAGTCGCCGTGGTCTCCATGGGCGGCCTGGTCACCGCCCAGTCCCTACGGGTCGCCGGCGACGCCCTGGACGCCGCGATCGCCGCCTACGTCAAGAAGAAGCACTCCCTGGCCATCGGCGAGCGCACCGCCGAGGACATCAAGATCGCCATCGGGTCGGCGGTCTGGACCCCCGTCGACGTCGACGAGGACGGCGAGCCGGACCGCCGCTCCTCCTTCACCATCCGCGGCCGCGACCACCTCAGCGGCCTGCCCCGCACCCAGGAGATCGGCGAGGAGGAAATCCGCCGGGCGCTCGCCGAACCGGTCGACGCGATCGTCCGCGCCGTCCACCAGACCCTCGACGCCTGCCCGCCGGAGCTCTCCGGCGACATCATCGAACGCGGGATCGCCCTCACCGGCGGCGGCGCCCTGCTGCGCGGCCTGGACCGGCGACTGCACCAAGAGATGGGCGTGCCCGTACGCGTCGCCGACCAGCCCCTGGACTGCGTCGTCAACGGAACCGCCAAATGCGTCGACGAATTCGCCTCCCTGCACGGCCTGTTGACGGGCGCGAAGGAACAACCCCGGAAGACGGTGCGTTTGTAGGGTGACCGCTGCAGGGCCAACGCTGCGGAGCTGAACGCGGCCGGACGCGACTGAACATGGCCGGACGCGACTGAACATGGCTGGACGCGGCCGGACTCGGCCGGACGCGGCCGGATTGCCCCCTGCAGAGCCGAACGCTGTCGAGGCGGCGCCGCAGGGCGACCGCCCGTAAGGAGGACGCATGCCGCAGACCACGGAACCGGCCGACCGCCCGGCCGGCCCGGTCCACCGCTTCGCCGAGATCCCCGAAGGCCGCATCCACTTCGTCGAGCAGGGCACCGGACCGGTGGTCCTCCTGGTCCACGGCTTCCCCGAGTCCTGGTACTCCTGGCGCCACCAACTGTCCGCGCTGGCCGCCGCCGGCTATCGGGCGGTCGCCATCGACGTCCGCGGCTACGGACGATCGTCCAAGCCGGCCGAGGTGCCGGCCTACCGGATGCTGGCCCATGTGGCCGACAACGTCGCCGTACTGCGCGCCCTGGGCGCGGAGACCGCCGTCATCGCGGGCCACGACTGGGGCGCGCCCATCGCCGCCCACAGCACACTGCTCCGGCCCGACCTCTTCACCGCCGTCGCCCTGCTGAGCGTGCCGTACACGCCCCGCGGCGCCACCCGGCCCACCGAGGCGTTCGCGCGGCTCGGCACCGACGAGGAGTTCTACGTCAGCTACTTCCAGGAGCCGGGCCGCGCCGAGGCGGAGATCGAACCGGACGTCCGCGGCTGGCTGGCCGGCATCTACGCCGGCCTCTCGGGCGACGCGAAGCCCTCCGCCGACGACCAGGACGGCAACGGCCTCATGCGGCTGACCGTCCCTGCGAGCGGCAGGCTCTCCGACCGCTTCCCGGCCGACACCACCCTGCCGTCCTGGCTCACCGAGGCCGATCTCGACTACTACGCCGGCGAGTTCGAGCGGTCCGGACTGACCGGCGCCCTCAACCGCTACCGCAACGTCGACCGGGACTGGGCGGACCTCGCCGCCTGGCAGGGCGCCCCCATCACCCGGCCCGCCCTCTTCATCGGCGGCGACCGCGACGCCCCCACCCACTGGCTGGCCGACGCCATCAAGGCGTTCCCGCTGACCCTCCCGGCCCTCTCCGGCTCCCACATCCTCGAAGGCTGCGGCCACTGGGTCCAACAGGAGCGCCCCGACGACGTCAACCGCCTCCTGATCGACTGGCTGCGGAACCTGCACCTGCCTGCCTGAGGGACCTTCCGGAGGACCTTCCGGAGGGCCTTCCGGAGGGCCTTCCGGAGAGGGCCCTTCCTGGCTGGGCTTCTGTGGGAGGTGCCTTTCCTGACCGGGCTCCAGTGGGGAGGGTCCTCTTGGGCGGGACCTCTTGAGCGGGCCCTCTCGATGAGGGCCCGCCGGCGAGGCCGCGCCCCTTACCTGTTGCCACCCATATAGACCTCCAGCCCGTCCAGGATGCGCTCCAGGCCGAACTCGTCCGCCCGGTCGCGCGCGCCCGCATCGGCCTCGGTGGCGGCGAGGGCCGCGGCGACCGCCGGATAGCGGTCGGCGCGGCCCACCAGCAGCTCGTTCAGCGCCGCGCTCATCACCTGCTCGGGCTCCGTCGCCCGCGCACTGCCCAGCCCCATCGAGGTGGAGACCTGCGCGAGGGCCCGTACGTGGCCGCTCACCACGACCACGGCGTCGAGCTGTTCCCCGCCGCTCAGCCCGGTGTCCGCCAGTGCGGCCACCGCCGCCTCCGTCCAGCCCAGTTCGTTCGGCCCCATGACACGCGGACCGGTGGCCGCACCCAGCAGCCAGGTGTGCCGGTGGTAGACGGCCGACAGCGCGTCCGCCCAGGACCGCAGCCCGTTCCGCCACCCCTCGGGCAGGGCCGGCGGTTCACCCATCGCGCTGTCGATCATCAGCGCGACCAGCTCGTTCTTGCCCGGCACATAGCGGTAGAGGGACATCTTGGTGAAGTCCAGCTCGCCCGCGACCCGTTGCATCGAAACCGCCCCGAGCCCGCCGGCGTCGGCGAGCGCGATCGCGGCCCGGGTGATCCGTTCCAGGCTCAGGGCCGGCCTGGGCCCGCGGCTGGGCCGCTCCCGCCCGCCCCACAGCAGCTCGACACTGCCCGCCTGATCCCCGAAAACCTTGCGCTTCTCGTCGTCGCCCACCATCCCCGCATCCTAAAACTGCGTCCGGGGTACACAGAAGCGTGTCCGTCGGATACAATTTTTCTGTCGCTCGGATCCGACCTGATCCGAGCGGCCCGATCCGGTCGACAGGAGCGATCTGGCAACAGCGGATCGGTCTCCACTGTGTGAAGACGGGGGAACGAACGATGACTCGACGCACGACGACGCACGCAACGCCCTGCCCGCAGGCCGTGGAGGGGGAAGTGGCCATGGCGGTGGCCACGCACATTCACGCGGACGCGCACGTTCACGTGGACGAGAACGCGGACGTGGGGGTGGGGGTGGACGTGGACGCAAACGCGAACGCGGACGTGGAGGTCGGCATGGAGGTGGGCATGAAGGTAGGCGTGGAAGAAAAGGCAGGTGCGGGGCGCCGCCCCACCGAGGCCGACAGCATCCCCGCCAACCGACCGGAGGGCCGCTCCGGCGGCGCAGATGACAGTGGTCGGAGCCGCACCGTCCTCATCTCCGGCGCCAGCGTTGCCGGCCCGGCCCTCGCGTACTGGCTCTGCCGCCACGGCTACCGCCCCACCGTGGTCGAGGTGGCCCCCGCCCTGCGCGGCGGCGGGTTCGCGGTCGACTTCCGGGGCTCGGCACATCTGACGGTCCTGGAACGCACGGGAATCCTGGACGAGATCAGACGCCACAGCACCGGCGGCGGCCCCGCCATGAGCTTCATCGACGACCGCGGTCGCCAACTCGCCACCCTGCCGCCCGAGTTCGCCGCCGGCGACGTGGAAATCCTCCGCTCCGACCTCTCCCGGATCCTCTACCACCACAGCCTGACCCCGGCGGCCGACGGGCACCCGGCACCCGAGTACCTCTTCGACGACACCATCACCTCCCTCACGCCCACCCCGGAAGGCGTCCGCGCCACCTTCGCGCGCACCCCGTCCCGCACCTTCGACCTGGTGATCGGCGCGGACGGTCTGCACTCCACCGTGCGCAGACTGGCCTTCGGCCCCGAGCAGGACTTCGTCAGCCACCTCGGCTACTACGTCGCTGCCTGGGACCTCCCCGAGTCCGCCCGCGACCTGGCTGCCCGGTCCGTCGGCTACTCCGAACCGGGGCGCGTGGTGACCGTCGGCCGCACTCCCCGCCGCAGCGCTGAACCGGGCTATGCGGGCGAGGTGTTCTGCGTCTTCGCTTCCGAGGAGCAGCTGACCGGCGACCGGCGCGACCTGCCCGCCCACAAAAGGGCGATAGCCCGGGCCTACGAAGGGGCCGGCTGGCGCACCCCGGAGCTGATCGACACCCTCTGGGAGGCTGACGAGCTCTATTTCGACTCCCTCAGCCGCGTCGACGTCCCGTGCTGGTCCACCGGCCGTATCGCCCTCCTCGGCGACGCCGCCTACGGCGCCACCCTCGGCGGTATGGGCACCGGTTCGGCGATCATCGGCGCCTATGTCCTGGCCGGCGAACTGGCGGCCTCCCCCGACGACCACTCAGCGGCCTTCGCCCGCTACGAAAGCAGACTCCGCCCCTATGTGACCCAGTGCCAGGAAGGCGGCCGCGGCACCGGCGCGTTCCTCGCGCCCACGACCCAGGAGGCCATCGACGCCCGCAACATCGCCCTCAACGACCCCGCAGCCCGCGCCGCCATGCTGCAACAGGGCCACGACCTCTCCATGGCCATCACCCTCGACGACCACGACCCGGGCGACCCGGCCCCCCACCCGACCGGGACGTCCATAGGCCACGCGTAACGCTTCCCGGAGGACCGCGGGCCTTGCGAGCGCCCTGGCGGTGTCACGGACCTCGCGAGTGCTCTGGTGGTGTGGGCCCGGCGAGTACTCGGACACTGTGCGCCCCGCACCCCCCTACTCCCCCCGCCGCTTGGCACGGTGGCGGCGTACGGCATCCCGGTTGGCGCAGGCGTGCGAGCAGTAGCGCTGCCGCCCGGCCCGGCTGAAGTCGGCATACGCGTTGCCGCACTCGACCAGCGCGCAGCGCCCCAGCCGGTGCATGCCCAGCCCGGTCAGGTGCAGCGCGGTCCCCACGGCACCCACCGCCCGCAGCACACCCCCCAACCCGATCCCGTCCTCCCGATAGTGGATGTGCCAGCCGCCGTCCGCATGGTCGGTCAGCCGGGGAGGGGTGGATGCCTCGGCGAGCAGCCCGTTGAGCAATGCCGCCCGCCGCTCTTCCGTCTCGGCGTCGACCACCTCCGCCCACCGCCGGAGAAAGCCCAACACCTCGACCAGATCGCCCTGTTCCACGGGCCGGTCGATGACCATCCCCGCTGCCACACACCGTTCTTCCAGCTCCGGCACGCTGCCCGGAGGCGCGTTGGTGAGCTCGACCACAAAGCGGACGGGATCCTCCCCGTAAGGGTTCAGCTGCACAAGACCATTACACCAGGCTGCCCCCATGACGTCGCACCCATCCACGAACCCTCACACCACCAAGAACCACCCAACCGCCCCTCCCCAACGCCAACTTGCCCGCACCGCCGCCGCCCCCGGCCGCAGCCACCCACCCACCAACAGCCGCCCGACCGGCGACAGTCACCCACCCACCGACAATCGCGCCCCCGGCCACAGCCACCCACCCACCAACAACCACCCACCCACCAACAGCCGCCCGACCGGCGACAGCCACCCACCCACCCACCAACAGCCGACCCGCCGGCAACACCCACTCACCCGCCGACACCCGCCGCCCCGGCGCCGCCGAGATGCGCACCCCGCGCCCTCCCGGCAAATGGCTCCCCCTCCTGGCCACCTGCCTCGGCACGTTCCTCCTCCTCGTCTACGCGACGATCGTGACCGTGGCGCTGCCCAGCATCGCCGCCGACCTGCACGCCGGCTTCGGCCCGCTCCAGTGGGTCGTCGACGTCTACACCCTCGCCCTCGCCGGCTGCTGCTCGGCATGGGCTCCCTCGGCGACAGCCTGGGCCGCAAACGCCTCTACGTATACGGTCTGGCCGCTTTCACGGTCGCCACGCTCGCCTGCGGTCTGGTCCCCAACGCCCAGGTGCTGATCGCGGCCCGCGCTGTCCAAGGAGTCGCCGGCGCGGCCATGTTCGCCACCCTCCTCCCGCTGATCGGCCTCACCTACACCGGTCGCGACCGGGCCAAGGCGTTCGCCATCTGGGGCGCGGTGCCCGGCGCGGCGGGCTGCGTGGGAAACATCGCGGGCGGAATCCTCACCCACTTCCTCTCCTGGCAGTGGATCTTCTACGGCGCGGTCCCGCTCTGCGCCGCCACCATCGCGCTCTCCGCCAAAGTGCTCGCCCGTGACGCCACCCGGCCGACCCCCATCGACTGGCCGGGCATAGCGACCCTCACCCTGGCCGCACTAGGCCTCGCCTTCGGCTTCATCCGCGGCGGCGAAGCGGGCTGGTCGGCCCCTTCCACCCTGCTCGGCTTCCTGGCCGGCGCCGCCCTCCTGGCCGCCTTCCTCCTGGTCGAACGCTCCGCGGCGCGCCACCCCACACACCAGCCCATGCTGCCCCTCGCACTGTTCCGCAGTCCCGCCTTCAACGGCATGCTCCTCGCCGCCTGCGTCTACTACCTGGCCGGCTTCGGCTTCCTGCCCGTCCTCTCCCTCTGGCTCCAGGACGGCGCGGGTCTCTCCTCGCTGGACACCGCGTTCGTCATCACCGCCCAGCCTGTGGCCTTCTTCGCCACCTCCGCCCTCGCCGGCAGTGCCCTGCACCGCGCCCCCGCCCGCTGGACGCTCGGCGGCGGCTCGATGATCGTCGGCCTCGGCAATCTGGCCTTCCTCGTCACCGCCCCCGGCTCCTCCTGGCCGGCCCTGCTCCCCGGCCTCGTCCTCACCGGCGTCGGCGCCGGCCTGGTGTCACCCGTCCTCCCCGCGACCGCCATGTCCTCCGCCCCTCGATCCCACGCCGGCGTGGCAGCCGCCGCCGCCAACAGCGCCCGTCAGCTGGGCCTGGCCCTCGGCATCGCCCTTCTGGGAACTGTCTTCCACCAGTACGCCCCGCCCCCGACCCCGTCCCCCACCGCCTACGCCCGCGCCCTCCACGCCGTCTTCCTCCTCGCCGCCACCCTCGCCCTCACCGGCGGCCTCCTGTCCACCCACCTCCTCGGCCGCCCCACCATCACCCCGAACCCCACCCCGCCACCGGCTGACCCCCATCCGTAACCACACCCTCAACACGGTCCGGCCGGACAGAGGAGGCGCACCCAAGCCAGCCGAGCCCCACCCGCATCCCGCCACCGACGAACATCAGGTGCCCCTCCCACCCGCGGCGCCCTCGGGTGGCGGTACAAGGAGTGGCTGCGCCGTACGGGCCGCGAAGGGAAAGTGCCGGCCGATCGCTGGGCGGCCCTGCCGGCCGCAGGAAACTTCCCCGCGCATTCACCGCAGCCACCCGCAGAATCCGGGCGCCAGCCGAACAGCGCCGGACCCTCCCCAGGGCAGCAGGGGAGGGTCCGGCGCTTTCGTATGTGCCGCCACACCCACCCTGACCAGCAAAAAGACCCTCCCGCAGGGAGGGTCTGGTCTGGCGCCCCCGGCAGGACTCGAACCTGCGGCCAAGTGCTTAGAAGGCACCTGGTGGCTACCGGCATGAGATGCCTCTGACCTGCAACGATGGCTAGGAATGAAGGGGCATGAGGCGGATTTCCAGCGCTCTCGGGAAGGCAGACGTTGAGCGACTGTTCATCGCGCACGCGGGGATGGGGATCCGAGCGTCGGCCCGCGCGGCGAGGGGTGGCGGGATGTGAACCCACGACCTCTTCGTCCCGAATGAGGTTCGGTTGCTGAGCCTCCCCGCTTCGATGGCGTTTCCGCAGGTCAGGTGGGTGAGCTCGGTTGCTGTCGGGCGGCCTGGAAGGGGTTCGGGGAGCGGGTCGGCTCCCAGATGGCTCCCAGAGAACGGGGGATGTCCTGTCACTCTGTCCGAACTGCAGCAGTTGACGGCCAGCGTCTCGTCCTTTTGACGTCCACCCGCGCCCCCGGACATGCCTCCTGATCACGTACCCGGCCGTCGATACGCCGACTGCGTGATCTCATCAGGACCCGCTGCTCAGCTCTTCCTGGATCTCGGCGGGGCGTGTGTCGTGTGGACGCTCAGGCCGCCATTGACCCCTACTTACCGCTCCAATCGGCACGACACTGGCACGACGGCCTGACATGGCTGCGGCAGGGAGCGTTTTCGTGGTCGTTGGGTTGCTGGGGCGCGTGGGGTGCTTCTTGGCCGTGCGCAGATTGCTTGTGCGAAGTGATCAGGATCGCCTGTACTGCCTCGGGCTTGAGGTCGCACGTCCTTCCGCGGCAGGAGCCTGGCTAGCTCCGTACGAGGGAGCGGCCACTCAGCTCCGTCGGGAGCACTCGCCGGCTCTCGGGTTGCCTGCGGCTAGCAGCTCGTGATCGCCACACGTGGGTTCCCTCCTGACGGTTGGCTGGGTTACAGCCAACTTTCGTGGAATGTGGCTTGTTCACGTTATTACTCGCCGGTCCCTGTTGAAGGTACAGCTTCTCTCTCACATCCTGGAAGGCTTTCCATTGAGCCATGATCTGGGGGATAGGTGTCTCTTCACACTGCACTCCGTGCGAACAATCCGGAGGCGGTCCATCACACGCGCCAACTCATCGAATACATGCGCGAAATCGTCCGGGGTTCGTACAAACCAGTGCGGGACTGGCAGAAGTATCCGGAGGTCCTCTGGCTCTCCGGCCTGCCAGACGACAGGCTCCGGCGGCACCCGGACGATGACCGGACGCTGCTCAAGGTGGCACACCGTCCGCCTCGCTCGGCTCCTGCCCTGCCCGAGGTGCTGACGGGGTGGGTTGATCCCGAAGCCGCCACCATCGCGACGCCCGAAGCACCACCGCTGGCCGAGTCGGGACCCGGTCAGGGCTGGGAGGAGGATGAGAACGGAGATCTGTTCGAGGTCTCCGAGATCCGCCGGGAGGAAGCGCACGAAGTTCTGCGTGCGTACGCGCGATGGCTCGACGCGTGGCGCAAGTGGTCGGCAAAAGAGCGTGCAGACCGGCCGTACCGGGAACTCCATCAGCAGCTGTACCGAATGGCGACCAGGCTTCAGCAGGACGGAGAGGAATACGAGGCGGTACTGGGTGCCGGATTCCTGAGCGTAGGAGCCGCTCGTCCCTCGGCGCGCATCGCCCGGCATATTTTGACGGCGCCGCTGATACTCACCGTGAATTCCACGAATATGTCCATCACTGTCGCCCTCGCACCCGGCGACCCCGCGCGGCTGGAGGACAGCGAGTTCCTTGACGCGGACCAGGGCTACAGCACCCGTCTGCTGAGCCCGCTGCGGGACCGTGTCGACGCGGAAGGATTCCATCCGCTGTCCCGCGACTCCCAGGACGTGCTCCGCGACTGGTCGGAGAGAGCGTTCGGCACCGATCGCGCGGTGGCATTCCACCGTGGCTGGGACCGCCCGCCGGCCGACCCGACGCTGCCGCTGCCAACGCTTGGGTTCGCGCCGGCGATCATTCTCCGTCAACGGGGCCAGGGTGCCCTCGTGAACTTCTACGACGGCATCGCGAACCGCCTCGCCCAGCCTGGTGCCATCGCTCCACTGGGCCTGGCTCAGTTGCTGTACCAGCTGGAATCGGAGGATCGCAGGGTGTGGGGTACGGCGGGGGGCCGCGACGTGCCGCCCGCCCTCGGCCACGACCCGCTGTTCCCGCTGCTGTCGAACGAAGCCCAGCGGGAGGTGCTGAGGCGCCTGCAGACCGATACCGGCGTCGTCGTTCAGGGACCGCCAGGCACGGGGAAGACGCACACCATCGCCAACCTCGTGTGCGCCTTGCTGGCGGACGGCAAGCGGGTGCTTGTCACGAGTGAGAAGGGCCAGGCGCTGAAGGTCCTGCGGCAGCAACTGCCCGCCGAGCTGCGTAGTCTGTGCGTCCTCCAGGGCGACCGGCGCCAGGACGGCAGCGATGACTTGGAACAGTCCGTGCGCGCCCTCTCCCAGCTCAGTGCCACCCAGTCGACGGAGCGTCTCGACGTAAGGATCAAGGGCCATGAGGCGCTGCGCTCGGAACTGTCAGACACCCGCGCGCGGCTCACTGACGAACTCCGCGCCGTTCGCGAGGCGGAGTGGTACGAACACCTCGACGTGGCGCCCGGTTACGAGGGGCGACTAGCGGAGATCGTGGAGATTGTCGCTGCCGGTGCACCGAAGTACGACTGGATGCCTGCACTGCCTGCCTCGGCACCGCGAGAGCCTTCGCTGAGCCAGGACGAGGCCCAGCGCTTGCTGGGTCTGGTGTCCCGGCACGGGGCCGGAGTGCTGGACGAGCATGCCGCCCGCTGCCCGGACCCCGCGGACTTCGTGGCACCCGTGCTGTTCGAAGAGGCGGTCAATGCCCTGGACACTGCTGTGCGCGCATGCGCCGAAGCGTCGTCCGACACGCTCTCCCTCGAACTCGCAAATCAGGGCCGCGATCTGATCGCGACGTTGGTAGAGCTGCTGGACGCAGCGGAACACGCACTTCAGAGCGAGGGGCTGCCGGGTGAGCCGGCCGCTTGGTCGCCCGATGAATGGACCACTCGTGCCCTGCGGGACGGAATGGCCGGCCAACGGCAGCAGTTGTGGGACGGAGTGCGCCGGTCAGCCGCCCGCGCCAAGGAGGTGCAGAGCGTACTTCAGCACATCCCCTTCGCCACGCTCGACGTACCTCACGTGGCGCTTGCCGAGGAATCGCGTCTCATCGCCGCTGGGCGGGACCTTGAACAGTTCCTGCGCGGCGGCGGCAAGCTGCGCAAGCTGGCTCCGAAGTCGGCGCAGAAGGAAGCCCAAGTCCTTCTCCGGGATTGCCGAGTGGACGGGCGGCTGCCCAGGACGCCGGACGAGATCTCCGCACTGGTGGCTCACCTGGCGGCACGCCAGTGCGTCCGGCAGCTGAACGAGCGCTGGCAAAGCGTCGGTGTGCCCGCGGCTGAGGGCTCCACGGAGGTGGCTCTGTCGGAGCTGCTGGACCGGATGCCGACGCTCCGCGCGGTTGACGGGTTCACCCACTCCGTACGTACGCTGCACGACGTCCTGCTCAAGGCCCGGATCAAGGCAACGGTGCGGACGGCACAGCAGTGGGACGACGTGCGTACATCGGCGAACGGTGCGGAACGGCTGCTCCGCGCCCGTGAGGCCGAGGAGGAGCTGCGGTCCATCGCCGAGCAACTGCCGCGGCCCGATGCCCACGGCGTGGCCGAACTGGCGGCGGTGCACCGGGCCGTCACCGCCCGTGACCCGCGGGCGTACACGTCCGCGATCGACTCACTGACCGAGGTATTCCAGCGTGAGGCCGATCGCCGGGAGGCCCGCAAACTCCTGGACCGACTGTCCGATGACCACCCCGAACTTGCCCGGCGTTTCGCTGAGTCCCCGACCGAGACGGCTTGGGAGACCCGTCTGATGAACCTGGAAGGAGCCTGGGCATGGCGGCGAGCGCGTACCTTCCAGGACACGATGCTGACGCCTGGCAGGGAAGCCAAGTTGGAAGGGGAACTGGAGGCTGTAGAGGCGCAGTTGAGGAACATGGTGACTCAACTGGCGGCGGACAGAGCGCTGTACCACTGCCTGGTCCGAATGACGGCCGGCCAGAAACAGGCACTGAGCTTGGCGTTTAACCTCGCAGGTCACCCGACCTGCTGAACTGCGGTTCTTTCCAGGACAGTGGAGGCGGCCGTTCTCCACGCTTCGAGATGTCG